>DATHGV010000085.1:0-3965 GCA_035490135.1 Candidatus Methylomirabilota bacterium | reverse complement strand
GGTGTCAGATTTTCCGCGGCGTAAGCCAGCTGCATCGGATGCTTGGCTTTGGTTTTGAAATCGATCACGATCTGATTGAGCAACAGATTCCACTCCGCCACCTGCCCGAATCCCCAACTTTTGTGCAGACAAAATGAGCCGGGGCGTAATTGCTCCAATTGCTCGGCCGCTTTTGTCGTCAGCTTTCCTGATTCGACAAGCTTTTCCAACTCAGCATCCATTCGCGGTCGTTCACCCTACAAAAAACGTTCCGGCGCGCGAGAGAAAATTCCTGTCCGGTTAAATGGGCTTAATTAGCTGTAGCCGGTTCAAAGGGAAGTTCGGGCAGCTTCGAAAATTGAATGCTGATTTGCGACCAGCAATTTCCGGTAGCAGAAACCGGTTCAAAGCGAATGGATCGGACCAAGCGGCCTGGCCTGGCCGCCATAAAATCACCAAAATCCTTGTCAGATTCTAACAGTGGCTGGACGAGAAAACCTGCCGCCGCCATTTCTGGTATCAATCGCCCGGTATGCTGCCCGTGTTTTCCGTCGGTCAAAACAAGAGTGACTTCGGCTGGTTGAACGAGGAAGGCGCGCGCCGCGCCATAGATGCTTGGCTTGAAGATTGCGCGCAACTCAATGGCGCAATTTACAGTTTCAGGCAATTCTATTTCCTGCCCGAAGGAAACATTACGCATCGGGAATTTCTCGCGGACAAGTTCCCCCGCCGGCTGAACCGGTTTGCGATGCAATAGAAGGAAATCATTACCTTCTTTAGCTATCAAATAACGTCGGGGAAGCTCCTCGAGCAGGAGAGAATCATCCTGAGCAGGATACCGCCAATCGACCGACTGCAAACGAGCAAAAACGAATTGCGGCGCCGAAGAACTCTGGTAGAAGCACAAATTCTGTTTGAGTAACGCTGGCGTGAATGCGCTGTAACTTTGGAAAACGGGTCTCGGATGATAGTTCAAATGCTCGCGGAGCACGGGATATTGGTCAAAATTGATAACATCAATCGTCTCCTGGCCGACGATCGCGCGGAGATTTTTCGAAGGTTGCGCTTTTTCCATCGCTGCTTCGCCGGCGGCGAATCGTTGGGCCTGGCGCTTCGGCCGAAAAAGTTCTCCAGGGACAGCATGCAAATGCTGAGCCAACTCCGAGGGTATGTGGCGGAGAAAACTGGAATTGTATAACCAGAGGCCGGCGAGGGACAGGATTAGATTGACATCAAGAAAGGACCAGCAATGTCGACGCTGAAACAGACCCGGAGCGGCGGCGCAGAAAACGAAAGCAGTCGGGAAGAAAAGAACAATGTGGCCGGTGTCTGCCCGGGTAACGCCGTATTTCCAAACAAAATACCAGGCGCAACAGAAGTAGAGTAGCATCCATTTCTCTGCGCGGAGACTTCGGCTCCGTAGCAAGCTCAAAATAAATGCTACAACTAAGAGGCAAATGCCGCCGGCGATGCACCAGGTGGTGATGGGGATTCTGTTGACCGCCATGGCTGCGAGATAGCCGTTTGAAATCTCCCAGCTGCTGCCGAGATAAGCAGGTAGATTATTTATAGCCTGGCCGGCAACCAACCAGAAAAACACAAATCCAGCGGCAAAGCTGCTAACAATTACCAGTAACTTTTTGGACTTCCCTTCGAGTAAGAGCGAGGGAATGACGAGACCAATTGCAACCAGCGCCTGCATAAAATAGTTAAATCGAATCTGTGCCAGGAAGGCCATCCAGGTCAGCGCTACCGCAACCTGCCAGGATTTGCTCTTTTGCGGTAGAAGCCAACACAGCGCCAGCAGCGGAATAGACAAAAAGATTACTATATCGGAAGAAATTTTGGCTGCGAAGACGAGCCCGAGATAGAACAAACCGAAGCGAAACCAACTATTGAAGGTGGAGGCCGCCATCGCCACCAAAGTGGCTGCCAGGGCAAGCTTGCCGACGCTTTCCCATAATATCTTAACGAGAGGAACACCGTCGTAGTAAAACCTCGAAATAAGAAAACCGTACGGACCATAGGTGAACGCAACGTCGCGACCGAATTGGAGTCCGTGGCGATGAGCATAGACCAGAACCATGCTCCATGAGGGATCTACTCCGGGTTTGGCAGGCAAGGGAAACTGAAACAGCAGCATCGCCAAGAGGACGGTGAGAGTGGCCATTAAAAGAGCGCGCCAGCTGCAGATGCGCGAAACAGATCGCGTCACAGTTAATGGAAAAACCAGCCTTGGCATGGCGTTTAAGACAGAGAGTGCGCAGTCATCATGGCTGCCAAATCAGATGCTTAAAAAGAGCGGAGACATTTGGAGAAACTGGCGGAGAATGGGACTTTCCCTTCCGCTTGCCAGAGAAAATCCGATGCGACCCACTGCGCTTTACCGGCAGTTGACGTACCTGCAGCTGCGGCGGAGGACACTGGTGGCATCTCAGCCAATTGCCGAGATTGTAAACGCGACACTTCGGCCGCGGAGCAATTCTGCTGATTGATTGTGAGAGCAAGGAGGATGCGCCGTCGCGAGACGCAATGTCCTATGTCCGGTCCAACGAACGCCCGAGGGATCGAACCGCTGCTTGCCGTAAAGTCGCGCATCGGCGCAGATTTCAGGGCAAATCACCCGTTGAGCCAAGTACAATTCGGGTCGTCTCCGTCAGATGAGAGTTGCCCGGCAATAGTGGACGGCTAATTGGCGTTGCCACCTCTGCTCTAACGTGAAACGGTTGCCGCCGTGTCCACGAGCATATGGTTTTGGATCACATTTCATATTGGCGTTTTCATTGCCATCGCGGTTGACCTGGCCAGCTTCAAACGGCGCCATCGTGCGTTGTCGATGCGGGCGGCGACGTTACGCAGTCTGCTTTGGGTGGTGCTCTCGCTCGGCTTCAGCCTGGTTGTGGCCCAAACGCAAGGGCCGGACCGTGCTTTGGACTTTCTCACCGGCTACCTCATCGAGTATTCGCTCAGCGTCGATAACATTTTTGTTTTCGTTCTCATCTTCGCCTATTTCAAAGTTCCGCTCATCTCGCAGCATCGCGTTTTAGTATGGGGCATCTTGGGCGCGCTGGTCATGCGCGGGATAATGATCTGGCTGGGTGTTTCCCTCGTCTCCAGGTTCCACTTCATCCTCTACGTTTTCGGCGTTTTTCTGCTCATTACCGGGATCCGGATGGCCTTCAGCAAACAGCAAACGGATTTTGGCGGCAGCTGGTTCCTGCGGATGTGCCGCAAATTGATGCCGGTGACGCAGGACTTTCGCGGCTCCCATTTCACCGCGCGGATCGATGGGCGGCTCATGCTCACCCCGCTTGCTTTGGTTTTGCTCGTGATCGATGTGATGGACCTTGTCTTCGCGGTCGATTCCATTCCGGCCGTCTTCGCCATCACTCAAGACACCTTCATCGTTTATACTTCGAACATTTGCGCGATTCTCGGCCTGCGTTCCCTTTACTTCCTGCTGGCCAATTTGATGAATCGGTTTGTTTATCTCCGGCTCGGCCTCGCCATCATTCTCGTTTTTGTTGGAATTAAAATGACCCTGTCCAGGCTCTTTCCGATCCCGAATTACATCTCACTAGTGGTCATTGTCGCGGTTCTGGCCATTACGATTTGCGCGTCCATTTTCATGACACGGAACCAACCGGCCGATGACCCACGAAAATAGGGTTGTGGAATCGCTCCGTTTTTGCTCCAATTCAGAGTTGCGTATGAAAATCCTTGTCTTCATCGCCGGCCTCGCGCTTGCCAGTTCCGCACTGGCGGATATTCACGATCCACCCTCGAATGATTATGGACCGACACGTAAGCTCGGTCGCGGCCTCTCTAATTTCTTCCTCGCCCCGGCAGAAATCCCGGTGACGATTGCGACAGTTAACACCAACGAAGGCAATTCTGCTGCCGCCGGCTACGGTGTTGTCCGGGGCGTTGGACGTTCGGCGGCGCGACACGTCGCCGGCTTGCTCGAAATTCTGCTCTGGCCTGTG
>DATHGV010000084.1:0-4914 GCA_035490135.1 Candidatus Methylomirabilota bacterium | reverse complement strand
AGCGAAAAAACCGCGCACGAGCCGGCGGGGGATAAACTCAATGTCAAGGATTTGGCGCTCACGAAAGATGCGTCCGACGTCGAGTACAACCAGCTCGTTGAGCAGCTTAATTTCAAGAGCAAGACGAACGTGAAAAACGTTTGTGCCGAATTGGCCGCGAATCTCAAGGCTCAAGGTTGGACCAAGGAAGGCAGCGATCTGGTCACGGCGGCTTCCTCAATACTCAAGCGGAAACGAGGAGACGCTGATCTGACGATCTTCGTGCACCCGGAGAGCGGAGGGAGCAAGGTGCAGATCATGACCGAGGGCCTCTCCTGGGACGAAAAGTAAGCCCGGATCATTCCGAAGTTGGTTCCATTCTCACAGGTGTCCCGCATTTAAGCGAGGGCTGTAGCCGGCGGCGCTGACGCCGGTTCCGGCACGGCTGCCTCTACAGGGGCGACGCGGTTTCGACCGGCGTAATCGACAGCAAACGGAGTCGTGATCAGATTCTCAATTCAAAAAATGGCTTGTCGGTTTCTCCAGAGATTTTGTTTTTGGCTTGATCGCGTTCGTAAGCGGACAAGATTGTCGCTGTAACTGGGATCGCTCGACCCGCGATCCAAGGATGAAAGCGCGGGAACATGCAGGGGCTGCTATTCAGACATGACTGACGAACACATCGAGAAAACCAAATCAGCTATTGAGTCTGCCGAAAATATTCCGGCCGACAGGAAGGCCGAGTTGCTGGACCTGCTGTCAAAGCTCAAGCCGGCCATCGCCAAGGTGTCGGAGACGCATCACGAAGATGCAAAAAGCATCGCGCGGCTGGTCGAAGCTTCGGCCCACGAAACGATTCGCCCGGAGAAAAAACCGGAACACACGCACAGACTTTTGCACGAACTGAGAAAGTCTGTAGAAAATTTTGAAGCGTCGCATCCGGAACTCGCCGCCTTTGTAGGCAAATATTCCACGCTGTTGTCTGCCTTGGGTATTTGACCGTCCCTGAATGCTGCTCTCAGATGAGCGGGTCCGACGCAACGGCAAAAAGCATTCGTGGTTAGAAACATGTCGTTTGATCTTTAGCCAGCTTAGGAGGCGAACTCATTGAGCCTCGCCCGCTCGCCCCTGAAGATTGGGACGATTCTCGTTAGGTCTCCTGCAATCTGCGAGCGTGCACGCAGCTTGGCGCGCGGCTTTGAGCGTAGTCGGTTGTCTCTTTACCCCCAAATTGAAGGCGCGGCGTGGTTACCTCCCTCCGGGATTAAACGTGTATCCCTGGGCCACGTCAATCAGGTTGAACAGCGAGCCGCCAATGCCACCAATGGGAGGGACGCTGTTGGCAGGCTGCTGAAGCGTCATCGTGCTTGCGGTGACTTCGTGCAGGCGGTTATCAATCGCACCGGGCTCGTTCACATTGGACAGTGGCACGTCGATCGTGATCGTGCCGTTGTGGCCGGTCGTCACCCGGCAGTTCGCGGCAGGCAGCTGAGTGATGCCGGGATATGTCAGGGTCACCCCGCCGCCGACTGCCTGCGCTGCGTTTTCGCCAGCAAAGCACTGTAGCGGGGCGCCGTTGAACGACTCGCCATAGACGAAGAAATTCTTTCCACCATTCGGGTCGGTCGTGGACGGAACGAACCATTGGGTCAGCCAGACCAAATCAAGGTCCGGATCCTGAGCGGTTGTCGGCGCGAGAGACAGGTTGTTTAGCTTCATCACCACCTGATAACAAGGGGCGGCAGTCGAACAGGGCGCCTTGGTAAGCAGGCTGACGCTCGAGTTGGTGATGTCGAGCTGCGGCATATTAGCGCTGCTAAGACCGTTTACTTCATATTTGCCGTCGCCGTTTGGGTCGGACACGGTGTTGAAGGGTGCCAGTCCCGGAATGTTCACCGGCGAGCTCGCCACTAATAAGCCGTTGCCGCCGCTCTGGCGGACGAACATGCCGTGCGGCGCAAAACCTTCGTCAATATTATTCGAATCGGCGTAACTGATTTCCGCTTCACCATTTGGACCCATCCGCAGTTGCAGAAAATCGCCGAGCGTGCGGTCGCCGTTCTGACCGCCAATGAGAGTGTTCATGGTGCCACGATGGATAAAGTGCTCACTCGCCAGGATCGGTGCAGTAAAGGTCGGAGCGGCAGCGTGCCCGTTCAATGTCTGCATCATCCACAGGCTCCAGTCGCAGTTGTTGCACGAGTCCGGGCCATTGGAAGGATTGGGGGCGACGCCGGGCGTGCCGTACCAGGCGATGTCCACACGTCCATCGTCTCCAGCTACTGCCCAGACAAACACGTTGTTGTGGAGCGTGCCCACGGGTGAACCCGATGTATTAATTTGAATTGGAGCGGCCCAGGTGTCGCCTTGATCGGTGGAAAACGTGTACTTGAGCACGGTGTCGCCAGTCACTTGACCGCCGCTATTGATAGGTGCTTGCTCCCAGACGGCGTAGAGATTGCCTGCTTTGTCAATCGCCATCGTAGGGAAATTTGCGCCGGTCTTGTTCGATGAGCCAAGGTTCGCCACCGGCAGATCAACGCAATTCAAGCCGCTTGGATCGCTTACATTGGGGACAGGCGGACCAAACGCGACCGGGAAGCAGCGGCCGATCAAAATCCTGTTTAGGAGCGCATCATCATGGATAACGAAAACATGCTTAACCGGTGTGGGGAGCGTGACATATCCGCCGGACCCGTTGGGCTGACCCAGTGTGGTTGCCACAGGGCTCACCTCGTTGTTGCCCATGATGCCTTCGTCGCAACCCAGCGGATTACTGACTAGATTTGCAGGGCCAAATTGAATCCCGGCAAGTGCCTGCCCGCCTGGAACCGGCGAACGATACATCACCAGAACATTCTGACCGAAGTTGGTCGGTGATCCGCACTGTGCGGGGTCGTGTGCGAACTCGTCATTCGTCAGGTAGATGCTGCCGCCGGTGGTCGGGTCGCCGTCGAACGCGTACCATTGGCGGTCGACGACTTCATCCGGAACGCCGGTATTGCTGCAAGTAGCGGTCGCGCCATGGTCGTCCGAGCGGGAAGTGCTAAAGTTTGCCAGCGTCAGGTCCGCAAAATAGAGATGCCCCGCCGAGTCCACGCCAGTTTCGGTATCGCCGCCGCCGAAGCAGGTGGTGTACTTCCCTTCAAGAGCGGTGGCGTCGACAACCCATTTAAAGGTCTTACCGCCGTCGAGGGAATGCCAGACCCAACTCGTGTCCGACGAGAGTGAGCCGGGCACGCTAGTGTAGAGACGATTCGGATTCGAAGGATCGATCCGCAGGCCCTGCTCGAACCCAACCCCGCCAATGCCGCTGATGATCGGATGCCCGAAGGTGAGCGTGGCAGGCTTAGGTCCCGCGAAGCTGACCATAGCCAACATAGCGCCAACGGAACAAAGAGTGAAAGCTACGAAGGCGCGCGGATTAAAAAGACCGGACTGTGAAGAGGATTTTTTTTTCATGGAGATTTTCTTTTGTTAGATGAAGTGGAGTTAGGTTGAAGTGAAAGCTGTCGCTGACAGTTTCGAAAACTTCGCCCTAACCGGATGCCTTTGTTCAGATTATCGGGCACGGGTTTTGCGCGAAAGAGAGTTGCTATCCTGGAGTGCGTTAGATCAGACTGCCTTTGTGCGCTTGACCGAACATTCTTTCATCAATTGCAGCCAGAATTATCCTTCGCATGCCATGCGACTGCGGCGGAGCGTCGCTTTCATCGCCTCTGTGCTCCTGTCGGTAATCGTCGGCACGCCGTGCTCCGGCGACGACGCCTCCACACCCGCCCGAGCCAAGGGCAAGGGTCGGGTAACGATCGTCTACCAGGACGACGCCATCCAGCCCGAGAACCGGGACGCAATAAAGAAGATCAAGGACTCGGGCGTGTTCGAACGGATGGCGGACCGCCTGACGAAGGCAGTGGCGCTACCCTACGACCTTCAAGTCGTCGTCACCGACAAGCCTCCCAAAGGCATCGACTGCCCGACTACGGAGCTGGGCGGTCGGAGGATCTGGTGGCCGGCTGCCTTTTCGAAGGCGACCTACGAGGTCCTTACCGAGTTCCTCCCCGAGGTCATCGCCAGCAAGGGTGCGCCGAGAGCCATCTCGCAGGAGAACTTCACAGCTGACGTCCTCAACGTGTGGGGCAACCAGTTCATCCTCGGCCACGAGCTGGGTCACGCTCTCATCCACCAGTTAAACCTCCCGCTCACGGGTTTGGAGGAGGATTCCGCCGACGGCTTCGCGACCTTCTTCACCGTTAACGACAAGGACACTGGGCCGAACGCTGCCCTTGGCGCCGCGGTGCTCTTCGACGCCATGGGTAGCAAGAGACCCAACCTGACCCTCGAGGACTTCTCCAGCGATCACGCCGTCATTTTGCAGCGGGTGTACAACTTCCTCTGCTCCGTCCTCGGAAGCGACCCCCAGCGTTTGCAGAACCCCCTCGTCACGGACGGTTACATCCCCAAGGAGCGCGCCCTGCTCTGCCGAAAGGAATGGACCCAGCTCAACTATGGCTGGTGGACCCTGCTGGAGTCGCACCTCACCGACAACTCCAAGAAGGAAACGAAGACCGGCCGCCAAGAAGCTCGCAAGGACCTCGAAGACGAGAACAAGGTCCTGCCTGCCAAGATCAGGCAGATTCGCGGCGGGCAGTGAGACTTTGCCCCGCCGAAACGAACGCCCACGCCACAGTTTTAACCACGGATTTGAAACTCGGTCGTTTCCCATCTCCCTCGTCGCTTGCCCTCGCGATTTTGCCTTGATCACTCGCACTGCCTCGTGCTTGCGCCAGCTACCCTAGCTGCGTTGCCGTCTACCCGCGCGATTGAAACTCGTTCGCTTCCCACCTCACTCGCCGCTACCCATCGCGGCTTTGCCTTCTATGTCGCTTCCCCCAAAAGCTCCATTCCCGATCGCGACGTGTTCTATGTCGTTGA
>DATHGV010000083.1:0-14868 GCA_035490135.1 Candidatus Methylomirabilota bacterium | reverse complement strand
GGCGTGCATCTGAGCCGGTGGGTCACATCGCACGGCTTCGCCTACAACATGTCTACGGATTTGCGTTATTTTGATTTGATCGTGCCTTGTGGGATTGCCGGGCGCAAAGCCACTTCGCTTGAGAAGATTCTCGGACGCTCGGTGACACGCAAGGAAGTAGTGCAACCGATAGTGCGAAATTTTGGCGAAGTGTTTGGGCTGGAGATGCGCGAAACGTCTCGTGAGGATTTGCTGGCGGAGTTGCAGGCGCAGGAGCTTAACAGCGAAGCGCATTTGGCGCGGGCGCAGGCAGTCGCAATCGTATCGTAGTAACTGATCGTGTGACCGGCAGGGAGCGCGGATGAAGAAAGAACTGACGCGACAGCAATATCTGGACCTGTACTACTACATGCGCTTGAACCGCGCCGTGGAAGACACCATGGTGAAGCTCTTCCGCCAGAACAAAATTGTTGGCGGGTTGTATTCGAGCGAGGGCCAGGAAGGCATTTCGGTAGGCACCGCATACGCGCTCGAAAAGAAAGACTGGATGGCGCCCATGATCCGTAATATTGGGGCGCTGTTGGTGAAAGGCGTTCCTCCTCGCGATATTTTTACGCAGCACATGGCCAAATACACTTCGCCGACGCGCGGCAAGGACGGCACTAGCCATTTTGGCGATCTGGAAAACCTGCATATCGTTTCGCCAATTTCCATGCTGGGAGATCTAATTCCGGTGATGACCGGGGTAGCCATGGCGGGCCGCTACCTGGGCCAGAAGATTGTGGCCATGACCTGGATCGGTGACGGGGGAAGCTCGACAGGAGTTTTCCACGAAGGACTGAACTTCGCTGCGTCACAAAAGGCACCCTTCGTTTTGATTCTGGAAAATAATCAATGGGCCTATTCCACGCCGGTGAAGCGGCAAGTGCCGGTGAAGGATCTGGCTGATCGCGCCAAGTCCTATGGGATTCCCAGTTACATCGTGGACGGCAACGACGTCGTCGCGGTGTACGCCACTACCAAGGAAGCGGTGGACCGCGCGCGAGCGGGCGAAGGCCCCATTTTGATCGAAGCGAAATCGATGCGCATGCGCGGACATGCGCAGCATGATCCTGCCGAATACGTGCCCAAAGAAATGTTTGAATACTGGAAGGCGCGCGATCCCATTGTTTTATATGAAAAGTTTTTGACCGGCGAGAAACTGCTGGACGCCAAGAGCAAAAAGGAAATTGACCAGCGCATCGAAACGTTGCTGACCAAGGAACGCGACTTCGCGGAAAATTCGCCGATGCCGCCGGCTGAGTTTGCCAATGAGGGTGTGTACTGTACCGGCGACGAGTGCCACAAAATCGCCGCCAAATGGGAAAGATCGAAAGCCGAGGTCACGCCGCCCCGATCGAGCATCGCTGCGGTGTGGTCCGTGGAAGGATTTGGGGAAGGCAAAGGATCGGCCGGCAAGAATGCGCCCATCCATTTCGGCGATACCACGCCAGCTTCGCCTGAACTGGGCGAGAACGAAAGCAAACTGGCGCCGAAGACTCCGGCCAAGACGGTGGTCAAGAAAGTTGCCGGTTCGAACGGGAAAAGCAAGACGCACGCACCGGCCGCGAAGAATGGCGCTTCACGCAAAGAAGCAGCGCATGTGCCGGCCTCTCGCGTCACCAAGAAACCAGCGCCAGCTTCGACGGGGAAAAGGAGATAGCCATGGCCGGTTCCCAAACAGCGGTAGCGGACAAACCGAAAGTAAACGGAGTAGCGGGATCAACCGGTTCCGCGCCGGTTACGTTTCTGGAAGCAATCAAGCAGGCCATGTTTGAGGAGATGGAGCGCGACCCCGCCGTCGTGCTGCTTGGCGAAGATGTGGGCGTTTATGGCGGGGCATTTAAAACCAGCGAGGGCTTGCTTCAGCGCTTTGGCTGGGAGCGGGTCATCGACACGCCCATCAGTGAGAGCGCCATCATCGGCGCGGCTTGCGGCATGAGTTACCTGGGACTGCGGCCCATCGCCGAGATGCAATTTATAGATTTCATCGCTTGCTGCTTCAACCAGCTGACGAATTTCGTAGCCAAGGGGCATTATCTCTGGAACGCGCCCGCGCCCATTGTGGTTCGCGGGCCGTCGGGCGGGGGGGTGCATGGCGGGCCGTTTCATTCCGCGAATCCGGAAATGTATTTCGTGCATACCCCGGGATTAAAGGTTATCTACCCATCGACACCCTACGACGCCAAAGGCCTGTTGAAAGCGGCTATACGCGACAATAATCCGGTGCTGTTTTTTGAGCACAAGTATTTGTATCGCCGCATCAAGGAAGAATTGCCCGCCGGCGATTACACCGTGCCCATTGGCAAAGCCGTCGTGAGGCGGCCGGGTAAGCATCTGACCATTATTTCCTACGCGGCCATGATGCATACTTCCCTGGAAGCTGCGGACGCTTTAGCCAAAGAGGGCATCGAAGCTGAAGTGATCGATTTGCGCACGCTTTTGCCTCTGGATGAAGACACCATCCTGCAATCGGTAAAGAAAACCAATCGCTGCCTGGTGGTTCACGAAGACACCAAGACCGGCGGGATAGCCGGCGAAATTGCGGCCATACTTTGTGAAAAGGCTTTCGGTGATCTGGACGGGCCGCTGCTGCGGGTGACCGCGCTCGACACTCCGGTTCCCTATTCGCCGCCGTTGGAAGAATATTTTCTGCCGAACGCCAAGAAAGTTTTTGATGCCGCAAAAGAGTTGGCGCGGTATTAACACGACGAGAAAAGAATTGAGGGGCGCAGTAGTGCGCGTCCAAGCTACAACTGGTTTCCAGAGGAGATCGACATGGCCGTAGACATCGTAATGCCGCAGATGGGCGAAAGTATATTTGAAGGCACCATTACCAAATGGCTTAAGAAGCCCGGCGATAAGGTGGAGCGCGACGAGCCGTTGTTTGAAATTTCCACTGACAAAGTGGACGCGGAAATTCCGTCCCCTTCGGCGGGCGTGCTGAAAGAGATCAAGGTTGGCGAAGGCAAGACTGTGCCAATCCAAACGGTGGTTGGCGTGATTGATGCCGCCGGCGATGCCAGCGCTGCGAAGCCCGTGCAACCGGCGCCAAGTCCGAAGAGCGACGCGCAGCCGGCCAAGGTTGCACAGGCGCCTGCTTCGCGTGGCGCTGCACCACAGGCCCCAGCGAATGGCAAAGCCGCGGCCGTGGCACAGCCGCAGGTACGACCTCAGCCTGCGGCAGCATCAGCATCTGCCGGCTCAACGGGTGCACCTGCGACGGGAGGAGGAGCACCCACGACCGGTGCGAGAGACGGCGGCGGCCGCATTCACAGCTCGCCCCTCGTTCGCCGCATGGCCAAGGAACACGGGATCGATTTGAGCGGTGTGACCGGAACCGGCGCCGGTGGCCGCATCAGCAAGCAGGATATCGAAGCACTCATTTCAGGCGGCGGACAACAGCGCGGCCTGACAGAAGATCAAGCCGACCAGAGCGGCGAAGTCGAAGAGGAGCTCGAGGAAGCGTTCAACTCCACGTCAACTGCACCCGCGCCGACGCGACAAGGTCCTCCGATGCCGCCACAGCCGCGGCAAGCTCCCCTTCAGGTTTCGTCGCAAGGCGGGCCGCAAGCAGCCGGTCAACACGGCGGTCAGGTACACGCGTCATTCGAATCGGCGGTGCCCCGCGAGAAAATTTATTTTGGCGATTACGAAGTGCAACCCATGAGCGTGATGCGGCAGCGCATTGGCGAGCACATGGTCGCTTCCAAACGAGTCTCCGCGCACGTGTACTCCGTGGATGAAATCGACATGACCAAAGTGGCGACGCTGCGCGCGAAATCGAAAGACGAATTCGAAAAGCGCAACGGCACCAAGCTCACCTTCATGCCCTTTTTCGTGAAGGCTGCGGTGGCGGGCCTGCGCGCCTATCCCACGCTGAACTCTTCCCTGGACGGCACCAACATCGTGATGCACAAGGAAATCAACATCGGCATTGCCGTGGCCCTCGACTGGGGCCTGCTCGTGCCGGTGGTGAAGCATGCCGACGAAAAAAATATCCTGGGAATTCAGCGCACCATGAACGATCTGGCGGAACGGGCGCGTTCCAAGAAATTGAAACCCGAAGAAGTACAGGAAAGCACTTTTTCGATTACCAATCCGGGCGTTTTCGGCGGGCTTTTCGGCTTGCCAGTCATCAGTCAACCTAACGTGGGCATTTTAGGACTGGGCGCGATTGAAAAGCGGCCAGTGGTGATCAATGACTCCATTGCCATCCGCTCCATGTGCTACGTCACGTTGTCATACGACCATCGCGTAGTGGATGGAGCCATTGCGCACCAGTTTTTACACAAGGTCAAAGAGACGCTCGAGAACTGGGCGGAACCGCTGCTGTAAGGAGCGGTTTTTACTTCCAGCGGCAAATACTTTTCACGCCGGCTCTTCAGATGCCCCTTCATCTCTAATATCGCAGCGTGCGTGTGAGCGGCACGGAATACTGCCCCGTTCCGCCGGAGGCCGTTACGGTCAGGGCATCAGTGCCAGATGGAGTTCCCTAGTTGCGATTTTTCACAGCCATAACACGCCACACCCCCATTAGCACGAATATTTTCACAGCCTGAAGATCCGCAGGGTGACGCCCGACGTTGTAGAGCTTTACGTCTCTGCGCGTTTACCACGAACCGTTCCACGACCGGAGAAGAAAGCGAATACCAGCTCATCTGCCTTTTGACGATTGCCGAGAACCAACGGTAAAGTTAGCCTCTCCACTGCGTCCCGGCCCTCGCCCAGCACGTGAATGAATTCATCATCGGACGATTGCTCGGACCGAAAAGGCCAGTGAATCTCAAGACTCAAGGGCACGACCAAAAGCGTCAGAAACTCTTGGGCATTTGTTTGGATCAAGCGTAGCGAAAGGCTCTCGAGAAAATCGACAACCGCCAGATGGTATTCCTCTTGCGCCGGCAGATCCTCCACAAATTCCCGGATAAACTCAAACGTGGGAGCGCGTAATCGCGTGCGGGAACCTGTCTGAGCCTCTTTTTCGAACGATAGCCGAACAGTTCCGCGGAACAAGTCCACCGCCCGCGATCCTAGACGCAGACCCGTTTTCTCGGCTGCCGATTCGATCATTTCTATTCCGCGCGACACTTGTTCCTGGACATAGCCTTATTCCCGAGGGCGAGACTCCTCTGGTTTTCGCTGCGTCCTACGACCGGTTCCTGTTACTCCACGACGCTGCTGATCGCCTTTTCCATTTTCGCCAACTCTTCATCCGTGACCTCGGAAAACAGATCGCGTTTATTCTTTGCCAGCCGACCTTTATTCTGCAGGATCAAACGCACCAACAACGACGCCCGTTTGTCGGGCATGTCCACGATTTCCTTGGTCTCCTCGAGCGCGCGGTCGTATCTTTCAATGAACCCGATCTCTTCCCGCAGATCCTTCTCGATAGTTTCGGCCACACATTCATACAGATATTCCGCTTGCGGCGTCGCGTCAAAATACTGATAGAGATTCTTCGTCTCGTTCAGCACTGTCATCCGCTGTGCGTCGTCCACGCGGTATTCGACAAAAGGTCCTATCTTTCCAGAGAATGCCGTCAGCGCTTTGTCATACTTCGCCAGGTTGCGCAGCATGACCGCCGAAACAGGAAAGACGATGCCTTCCGGCGTGTATCCCAATTTTGCAAGGCTGTGATGGATCAAGAAACGATGGATGCGGCCATTCCCGTCCTCGAATGGATGCACGAACACAAAACCGAATCCCGTCAGCGCAGCCGTACAGACCGCATCCACGCGGTCCTGCTCAAGACGAGCCGCCATGCGCATCCATCCGTCCATCAACGGACCCACGTCTTCTGGTTTGGGGCACACGAAGTGAACCAACTCCACATAATTGGGTCCGGTTTCGGAAATATAGTTCTGTCCCGTACCCCAGTCCTTCTGCGCATAGCGAGCGTCCACGATCGCATTTTGCAGCTCCACAAACGCAGTCTTGCTCGAAGTATCGAATTCCGGAGCGTGCGCCAGAGCTTGCACAAATCGTTCGGTCCGCTCTGAGCTGGGCTTCTCTCCTTCGATCGCAAAGGAGGATTTCGTTTCTTTCGAAAACAGATAGTGAACCGCCCGCCTCAGAACAATCGGATCGCAATCCTCGACAATCTTTTTCGCCTCGGCCTCCAAGCCCCGCGCCATCGCGGCTTCGAGAGCTTCGCTGCGTCGTATCGTCGGGCAATAGTCCCGGTTCCCCAAGAGATTATCGATCACACGCTGCCGTCGGATTCGTGTTCCCGCCGTAGTCACATGCAATGCAGGGTCTAACAGCAGCACGTTGTTCGTCGGAGGCACGTCGGGCACGTCCAGCGTGTTCCCAGTCAACAGCTCATATAAATACCAGGCTCGACGCACATATTTCCCGATGTATTCTGAACGTACCCACGTCTCCATGTCTTCTCGTGGGATCTTCTGGAACGCCGCAGCGATGACCCCGACATCCACCGGTTCGTAACGCATGGCAAACCGGAAGTGTCCGAGCAGATCCCTTGGCGCATACGATAGAGGATATTGTTCAAGAACCGAATCGCCCAAAATTTTGGTTCGTCGCGCCCCCCTCACCGCCTCGGAGCGGACTGCCGGTGCGGCCACTCGTAATCGCAGTTCTTCAACCAGCCTTGACAGGCCAATAGGGCCTATGTCTTTGTTCATTTTTCATCCAAAATCACTAATGGTTACTTTGTTAACACTAAAATATGGCCTCTATCGTACAAATTCACTAAGGCATTTATATCACAAAATCAGCTAAATTCCGTCCAAAAACACTAAATCCGGCCATTCTGGATACAACATCACTAAACTCTTCTGCGCAAAGAGACTCAATCACCAGCCCATCACCAAACGACAAATGTGCGTGTCTTCAGCCAACCCTTCCATGACACGCGAAGCTGCTATCACTTGCATCATTGTAGTCTTCACTCTCTCAACGAACGATATCGTAGGAGCAACAAGAAGAACGATGCCCGTTCCGCAGCGACTGACCAGCAAACATCCCCCCAACCCTCGTCGCGATATAGTGATGATCAGCCACGCCGTCGAAGACAACACCTCTACCCGCTGGCTAGCCCTTCAACTTGTGAGAAACGGTTATCGTGTCTGGTGCGATCCCAACAGGCGGCTCGGGATTCCCCATTTGTCTGATCGCCCATCGCCGTGGGAACCACACCACAGGGAATCGAGCTTGGATTGGCCTGAAAATTTGCAATGGGGATATGGGTGGCCACCCGGAATATCTGACACGTTGGAAGTGCCTCCACCGGGAACGGTAGAGGTAACCGTGACGCGTCGAGGCCGTGGTAACCCGGGGGACAGTGTTCCAATGGACTACGGAACTTGCCACAAAGCCGGTTCCCCCAGTGGTGATGATCACTCCGGTGCTCCCCGGTGTAATCCTGACGGGGAAACGATATCGCAAACGCAGCTTGCAGCGGACAGCAAGCAAGAAACAAATACTGCTCCAACGCCATGGTGATTAATGCCAACACTAGTTAAATCGACTGGGCAAGATGGCACGCAATCCCGGACCTCTGCCAGAGGGATATTCCCAAATCGATGAGACGTTATCGTCGATGTGGTGCGAGCTTGCGGCCAAATAAAGGAACAACGCGCCGCGTGGGTAAACCAAAAAAGGAATGCCGGATATTACGGGCTTCCTTCCTAAACAATGCGGACAGATGATGCACGAAGGAGCTAGCGCTTCTTTTTCTTGCCGCGCGAAGCTTTTTTGGCCGTCTTTTTCGAAGCCTTTCCTCGCGCGCCGCCGGACTTCTTCTTGGCGGATTTCCCGGCGGAGCTTTTGCTCTTTCCCACGGAGGCTTTTTTTGCCGGGCCCTTTCGCCCGCCGGAGCCTCTGCTAGAGGAGGCCTTAACAGCGGTCCGACCGGATCCCGAAGTGCTCGCCGAGCCACGTTTTGGTCCGCTGGAAGCTCGCTTGGGCACCTCGGACTCGTCTTCCGTGTCGTCCTCCGCGACGATCTCGTCTATTTCGACGCCGGCGACTTCCTCCACGTCCCCGGCCTCTTCCTCTTCCAGAGGAGCCAGCTCATTGTCTTCTTCGAAATTGTCTTTGTCGAAATCCATCACATCCTCCAGAGAGCGAATACGGAATTGGGCCGTCCAGTCCTGGTCTCGCGACCCCATGCTGGAAGGACAATTTGTCCGTCAGCCGTTGTTATCGTACTCGCGATGCGTTGTCAAGCATTCTGCGTTTCCAAAATAAAGTTGCTGCAAAAAATCTGGATGCCTGCCGATCTACCCTTGTGGCAACATGGCGGCGAGCCAATCCCCGGCGGCCTGTTATAGAGGAACCAATGAGCGTCAAAGCCAGCCACTCCACTCCCATGCTGCACGCCATGGACATCGAGAGGTCACTCGCTTTTTATGAACTGCTTGGCTTTGTGACCGTGGATACCGACTGCGGAAACCCTCTAGGTTGGGCGCGCATGCACTGTGAAGGTGGCGCGCTGATGTTCCTGCGGGCCGAGCACGCTGTGGACCCCGCCGTTCAAGGAATTCTGCTGTATATGTATACCCCCGATTTAATGGCCCTACACGCTGAATTGCAGAGGAGCGGGGTCTCCGTGTCGCCTATCAGCTACCCGGAATACATGCCCAGCGGAGAGATGCGTTTTCGGGACCCCGATGGTTATTCCGTGATCGTGGCGCACTGGGGAAAACGAGAACAGGAAGGCTGGGAAAAGCGAATAAAGGCGCAACCGCCGCGGCGTGGAGCCGCGAAATGATTTCCAGGTAGCGATTGGTAAAATCAGTTGCGCGAGGAATTAGTTTCGCGTCGCCGAGGCGGCTCGAGTTTGCGCCACCGCCGAGGGACGAGCAAGTTTTTTCCTGGACTTCACGCGCGCGTGGGCGGCGGTTCTTTCCTGGGTACTATCCAGCGTATAAATACGCAGAACCATTCCCCGGCTCACCCGCTTGGACTTGAGGCGGTTCCATTTCAGCAGATCTTCGCTCTCCACGCTAAAGCGATCGGCAATTCCGAGAAAGGTATCGCCTTTGCGCACCCGGTAGCTCACCATGCGGCGTTTGTTTTCCGCCGCCGGCTGAATCGCGGGAATAATTAGTTTTTCCCCAGTGTTCAGCGCCGTCGCGGATTCCAGGTTATTGGCATCGGCGATAGCTTTGGGCGTAACGCGATATTTTTTCGCAATGGCCGTAAGCGTTTCACCGGCAGCCACCCGGTGGCGCCTCCAGCTGACCCACTTGTCGGGAGGAATGTCGGCAATTTCCGCGGAGAATTTTGGCGCGCTGCCCAGCGGCAAACGCAGTTCAAACGCCGGATCATCGGGGGTGGCCAGACGCAACAGCGAAGGATTCAAAGTGCGTAGGGTCTCCACATCCACATCGATCGTTTCAGCCACTAGACGCAAATCAATGGCCCGCCCCGGCTTGACCATGTCGGTGGGCACCGGCGATTCCGGTTCAGCCTGAATTCCGTAATGCGGGGCATCCTTGGCGATCAGCGTGAGCGCCAGAATAATTGGTACGTAATTTTTTGTTTCGCGCGGCAGCACGTTGCGGCGGTACAACTCCCAGAAGTCCGCGTAACCGGTGCGCTCAATGGCCTTTTGCACGTTGCCGGGCCCGCAGTTATAAGCAGCCATGGCTAGATACCAGTCGCCAAACAGTTTGTACAGGTCGCGCAAGTGCTGCGCGGCCGCGCGCGTGGCTTTTTCGGGATCCTGACGCTCGTCAAGCCACCAGGTATGGCGCAGCCCGTACTCCTGTCCCCGGTACGCGACGAATTGCCACATTCCCCGAGCGCCAGCTCGCGAGAGCGCCGTGGGCTGGAAAGCACTCTCCGCTTGCGCCAGGTAAATCAGGTCCTGCGGCACGCCTTCCTCGCTGAGCACCCGCGCGATCATCCCGCGATAACGGCCGGCCCGCCGCAGGCCGGTTTCGACGATGGCCCGCCCGCGCGGAGTCTGAAAGAAATTCAGGAAGGACAACACTTCGTCGTTCACCGTCAGCGGCAAATCGTGCGAAATATTTTTGGCCGCTTCCTCGGCCCGCGCTTTCAGCCGCGGGTCCACCGGAAAGGTCATCTCCGCGACTTCGTCAATCGGCGCGGGCACCGCAGGCGCCTCATTAAAACCGTCTCCGGCGCGAAAGGCCTGCAGCTCGTAGGTATAGACCGTGTCTACCACGCGGTGAAATAGTTCGCTCAGTTGCGGGTCGGAATTGGGGTCGTACCCGCTTTGCAGCATCCAATCGACAGCGTCGTCGAAGTCCTTGCGCGCCGCTTCCAGGTGTCCCGCCTTGTAGTTCTGCTCGCCGGAAGCGAATTTTTCTTCCACGCGATGAATCAACAATTGCCGCGCATCGGTAATCGGGGTGGTGAGCCAAATCATGTTGCGCCGTGCCGGATTGTCGAGCGGCAAAACGGGAAGTTCCTGCGTGACAGGAGCCGGAGCTTTTTTGTTCTTATCGGTCTTGTCGTGCTTATCGGAGCGGGACGAAGTCGAAGCTATCGTTGAACCGGAATTATCAAAAGCGGACAGCAGCAGTAGTAGCGCTGAAACCAACACACACCGCTTCCCAAGGAGATGCACTGGCGCCATTCATCCATGGTAAGGACCGCATGCCGCAGCGGTCAACGCTTTACACCGCGAAGGTATTGGCGTTCACACCACAAACATTTTGGCGGTTGCAGCCGGCTACCGCAGGTTAGAGGGAGCTTAAGAACGCCACCAGGTCCGATTCCTCTTGGGGCGTCAGCACCAGGCCGAAGCGGCTTTCGTAAAAACGCACCGCGTCCAGCAGCGTCTGCGCCGAACCATTGTGGAAGTAAGGAGCGCGTGCAGACAAGCCTCGCAGAATGGGCCCCTTGATCTTACCAATGTGATCGAATCGGCCATCAATCAGCCCCTGGCCAAGATCGGTGGTGGTCTTGCAGTTGCTCGTCGGCGAAGGTGGAGTGGTGGTGGTATCCAGCTTACAGACCGTAATACTTGGCAAATAGCTCAGGTCGAGCCCGCCCATGTTGACGGAAGAGTTGGTGGGACTCGGGTCCCCGGTGCCGATATCCAAAGGCGTCGGGAAAGAGTGGTTGCCCACGTTCGGAGTATCGTGACAGGTGCCACAGGTTCCCTGAAGCACGGGAACGCCTCCGGCAACCAAGCCCCCGGCAGCGACATCATCGTTGATGCCCACGACGCCCGTGATGTTAATCGCCCTGGAATTAAAAATCGCCTCACCGCGCGTCACCGCTGCTCGCGGCGAAGGGCCAGGGAATTCGGCCCACGCACCGAAGGTATTGAAAATCGCCGGATTGAAGTGCCCATCCCCCGGGGTTACCAGCCCTCCAGGCTGCTCAAACGCTGGGACAAGAAAATGCACACTCGAGTTGGCGCTGATAAAGAAAGGCTGGGTCACCAAGGGCTGGGCCCCGCCGTTGGCCCCACGCGTATCCAACCGGCCGGTGTTATTCCCGATAGTTTGTGCGGTAAACAAAGACGTCTCGAAATTCACAATCTGCTGCTGTTCCGCGGGAGTCGGGTGGTCTCCCAGTCCCTGCGCGTGAATGTTCGTGGCATCCAACGACTGGTGGGCTAAATCGCTCATCAGCGAGCCTGGATAGGTGCCGAATATGATTTTGGTCGTGCCGGTAACTGGGGTTGATTCCCGCCCGTCAAACATGACCGTGCTCAAAAAACGCAGATTTGTGGTGGGCAACGGGCGGCGATACATGGAAATAACATCAGACTCGTTGCAGCCATATTGATTGTTCACGCTGACGACACGGTAGTCTGCATTTGCGGGGACTGCGATAGCTACGCGTATCAAACCGCGGTTCAGCAGCAAGCTATACGCGGACAACATTCCCGCCGACGTGGACACGTCAACGTTATGGTTGCAATTGGAGCCGTCCACAGTCCGGAAAATTGGGTCTTGCCCATGGGTTACCGCGAAGCGTTGCAGGACACCCGCAGAGGAAATGGACATACCTTCGTCTGGCTGGTGGCACGAAGCACACGTCCGGCCATTACTGCCCATGCTTTGAAAAAACGGCCCGCTTTCGTCGATACCTCCAGCCACGGTGCTGTACGTCTCGGAAGCGCCGCCTGGATTGGGGAAGAATGTTCCGTTGGGGATAAAGCTGACTTGCTGACTGCTGGTCGCGCCCATGGCCACCAGCATTGCCACGGCAAAAAGAATCCCGGTTATGAGCGTGGGTTTAAATTGGTACCGTCCGGCCGATCCAAGTAGGGGCCCAAACCGGCGGAGGTAATGGCTAAGGCGAGACATCCGGGCCGAGATAATGCGCATAGAAACACACCTCTTAATCGTAAGTTGCGCCACTTGATATAAACGGCCTCAGGACAGTGAGGCAAAAAGTTGCTGTGAAACTATGCGGTTAGTGATACAAACGCAATGCAGCTGTCGTCATCTGTTTGTGACCAGCCAAATTGCAGATTATATTTGAGTTACTTAGTCGGGTAACTGGTGCCCTGTGGGCGTCCCCGCCCATAGCCTTAAAACATGGCCGAAAAGACAGAATTGTCAACCACTCGCGTCCTGCGCTTCGGTGTTTTTCAGGTTAATCTGGCAGCGCGTGAGTTGCGCAAACACGGCGTCAGGATGCGGTTGCCTGCCCAGCCGTTTCGCGTGCTATCCATACTTCTTGACAGACCAGGACAAATCGTCTCCCGCGACGAAATGTGCGATAAGTTGTGGGACTCAGATACCTTCGTGGATTATGAGCGCAGTCTTAATAGCGCGGTCAGAAAGCTTCGTGCCGTGCTGGGCGACTCGCAGGAGAGTCCCCGGTACATCGAAACAGTCCCGCGCCTGGGGTATCGGTTCATCGCTCCGATAGAGGAAATCTCCTCCGCCCAAACTCCCGTAACGGCAGCACTCGAGCCGGCCCCCACTCGGGCTGCTGTAGCCGTCGGACATCGCGGCCGACATTGGTTTCTGTTTCTGGGCATCCCGGCAGTTTTACTCCCACTGGTAGCCGGCTATTTTATGTTTTCACGAGCGCGCGTCAGGCCGCAGCCCCTCGGCGAGCGCTTGATGCTGGCCGTTCTGCCATTCGAAAATCTTACCGGGGACGCCGCGCAGGATTATCTGAGCGACGGCCTGACCGAAGAAATGATCGCGCAGCTCGGGCACCTTGATCCAGAGCATCTGGGAGTGATCGCCCGAACTTCTGTGATGCATTACAAGCACACCACCGAACAAGTGGCCCAGATTGGGCATGAGCTAGGCGTGCAATACGTGCTGGAGGGCAGCCTTCGCCGCGAGGCGGACCGCGTGCGCATCACCGCCCAATTGGTGCAGATGAAAGACCAGACGCACATCTGGTCCCGCCAATACGATCGCGAACTCAAAAGCCTGCTGGCTCTTCAGGGAGAGATCGCGCAGGAAACTGCCGACGAAATACAATTAACGCTGGGCCACAGCCACAAGCCCTGGGCCGCTGATCGCAAGCTTGCGTCTCCTAGTTCCTATCAGGCATACGATCTTTATCTTAAAGGCCGATACTTCTGGAACAAGCGGACCAAGGAAGGGTTTCAACAAGCTGCGGAGTATTTTCAGCAGTCCATTGTTACCGATCCGAATTATGCCCGAGCCTATGCAGGCTTGGCGGATACTTTTGCATTGATGAGCAGTTGGTCCTTCATGCCGCAAACGGAAGCGATGCCGAAAGCACGCGCTGCGGCATTGCGAGGGTTGCAACTTGATGACAGCCTTGCCGAAGCTCACACGTCGCTGGCACTGATCGCCGAAAATTACGATTACGACTGGCAGACAGCGGAGAAAGAGTACCGCCGCGCCATCCAGCTAGACCCTCAATACGCAACGGCCCATCAATGGTATGCGGAATGTCTTTCCTTTGAAGGACGCTTTCCTGAAGCATTGGAGGAAAGCGAGCAAGCTCGTCAACTTGACCCGCTGTCGTTGATTATCGCTACCGATCACGCCGTCATTTTGTACTTTGCAAGACAGTATGATCGCGCTATCGAACAGTTTCGTACGGTGCTCGCGATGGAACCTAACTTCGGACGCGCTCACATGGTGGTCTATCCCTATGTAGAAAAGGGAATGTTTCCCGAGGCGCTGGCAGAAACAGCTAAATGGCGTCGCAGTGATGGGAGTCCCGAATGGCAACTCCAAGCTTATGTCTACGGTCGTTGGGGCAAACCACAGCAGGCGGAACGCGCGCTAGCGCAATGGAAGCCGGGGAGCGGGGCTGGGCTGGCGCATGCGATGTTCTTGGCTCTCCAGGCCTATATTGCGACGGGCAGAAAAGACGAGGCCCTTGCGTTGATTGAAAAATCGTATCGTGAGCATTCCAACCTGGTGACCACGCTCAAGGTCGAACCAGCGCTCGACCCACTTCGCGGCGACCCACGGTTTCAGGAATTATTGCGGCGCGTCGGCCTCGCTGAGCGCTAAACACAGCATTCCACATACTCCAATTTTGCGTGACGTAGGTGAACGTATCTGGACGCTGGCGGTTTCGGGGCCTAATACAAAATTCCCTTTTCGCCTTTTTGAGCGATCAAAGAATTGAACTTGGCCACGATTTTATCTCGCCGAGCCATGACACCGTTGATTTCATCCTTGGTTAGAAAGCGTCTGGTTCTCTCAGCTACTTCGTCGGCCTTGAGGGCTTTCAGTTTCTCGAACAGCTGGCGGTCGCATTTCACCAAATTTTTTTCTCCCCGCAAGTCCTTGCTTTTACGGAAAGCGCGGCTGAAATCGACTCGATAGACACTCCAATCCGGGCCAATCAATACGTTGGTAAGGTTAGGATCGGTGTCGTAAACCAATTCGTCGAAAACTCGAATGCGGAACATCTGCTTATTCCATTTGTCGGCATCTGGCGGCT
>DATHGV010000082.1:0-22610 GCA_035490135.1 Candidatus Methylomirabilota bacterium | reverse complement strand
CCTGCTCCGCCGGCCGGAGAATCCGCGCGATCGCTCCCGCTAACTTGTCCCATTTGCTGGTCTCGACCGCCAGTTGCCGCCGGCCCTTGGCGGTTAAGCGGTAGAAGTTCGCGTGGCGATTGTTCTCGGAGATGCCCCCTTCGACCGCAATCCATCCGCGCTTGATCAGTCTATGCAGCGCTGGATACAGTGAGCCCTGTTCGACTTGCAATACATCGTCCGAGTTGAATTCAATCGCCTTGGCGATGGCGTGGCCGTGGGCGCGGCCCAGCAGCAGGGTGCGCAGAATGAGCAGATCCAAAGTGCCCTGCAACAGTTCGATTCGCTGTTTCTGTTCTTTAGTAGACATTCTAGGTGAGAATAGGGCGCTTTTAGTAGAATGTCAAGGTGAGCCACCGCGCGTTCAGTCCCGAATTGGCGGTAACTCGGAAACAATAGGCTAAGTCGCGATAAATGGGGCTTACCGGAACTTGACTAGCTCCGAATATTTTGGAATGGCGGCCCGGGCGTTTGATTCGGGTACGCGGTGGTGGCGCGTTGACAGTCCATCAGGCGTTCGCTACGCTTCGTAGTCACTAACGATTTATTTTTCTGAAAAAGGTAGCCGCTGCAAACCCTAAGAAAAGCAGGAGAACAGGTCAACCGCCGCATGGCTGAAGAAAAGCTTCCTACCCGCGCAGAAGATTTTTCGGAGTGGTACAACCAACTGGTTTTGAAAGCGCAACTTGCCGATTACGCGCCGGTGCGCGGTTGCATGGTGGTGCGGCCCTATGGCTGGGCGTTGTGGGAAAACATCACGCAGGCGCTGGACAGGCGCTTCAAGGCCACCGGGCATCAGAATGTGGCTTTCCCGATGCTGATCCCGCGCAGCTTTATTGACAAGGAAAAGCATCACGTCGAGGGGTTCTCGCCGGAACTAGCGGTGGTGACCATCGGCGGCGGGGAAGAACTGGCCGAGCCGCTGGTGATCCGTCCGACTTCCGAGACGATCATTGGACACATGTGGTCGAAGTGGATTCAGTCTTACCGGGACTTGCCGGTGTTGATGAATCAGTGGAACAGCGTGGTGCGCTGGGAGCTACGCACCAAACTTTTTTTGCGCACGCTGGAATTTTACTGGCAGGAAGGGCACACCGCGCACGCTACGCGCGAAGAAGCGGAAGCGGAAACGCGGCAGATGCTGGACATTTATACGGATTTTGCAGTGAACGATGCGGCGATTCCGGTGATACCGGGGAAAAAATCCGACGCGGAAAAATTTGCGGGCGCAGATCATACCTTCTCTATCGAAGCCATGATGGGCGATGGAAAAGCGCTGCAAGCGGGGACTTCGCATTTCCTGGGGCAAAATTTCGCCCAAGCTTTCGACGTGAAGTACTTGGACCAGCATGGGCAGCAACAATTTTGTTGGACCACTTCGTGGGGGTTATCCACGCGGTTTATCGGCGCAATCATCATGGTGCATGGAGACGATCAGGGGCTGGTGCTGCCGCCGAAACTTGCTCCTTACCAGGTCGTGATTGTGCCGATCTATAAGACTGACGAAGAAAGAACAAGCGTGCAGGGTGTGGCGCGAAAGCTCAAAGAAGAATTAGTAAAAGCAAATATTCGGGTGACGCTGGATGAACGCGAAGGGCCTAGCCCTGGATGGAAATTTAACGATTGGGAGATGCGCGGTGTTCCCCTGCGCGTGGAACTGGGGCCTAAGGACGTAGCCAAGCAATCGGCCGTGTTGGCACGGCGGGACCGGCCAGGCCGGGAAGGGAAAGTAAGCGCGGCTTTGGCAGACCTGCCGAGGACCATTGAAAATTTGCTGGTGGAGATTCAGCAGGCTATTCATGACAAAGCGCTGGCATTTCGCAAGTCGCACACGCAGGACGCCACGAACTACGAGGAACTGAAACGCGCGGTGGAGACGGGATTTGCATTTTCGCATTGGTGCGGCAGGGCGGACTGCGAAGCCAAGATCAAGGAAGAGACGCGAGCTACCATGCGGTGTATTCCGCTTGATCAGGACAACGAAAAGAGTATGCACGGGGGTAAGTGCGTTCATTGCGGCAAACCGGCGGCGGAGCGCGCCATTTTCGCCCGGGCTTACTGATCAGGGGGGATTCGTGCGCGAGACTGCAAGACCACGCAGTTAATAGGAATATTTGCGAGCCCTGCAGTCTGCACCAACCTAGGCTGTTAAATACCCGTTCATTTCCGGAAACAGGCGTTTCAGGCGTTCTAGACACCGGTGTGGGCCGATGCTAGCTTCGAAGTATGAAGACCGGAGAGGCCCATATTCACGGGCAAGAACGCGGGGATTGGCGTGCGCTAGAGGCGGCGCGCCCGAGTGGTCGCGAGCGTGGGGCGGGCAAAATAAAGGCCATCATCGTTACCGCGGTCCTCGTCTTTGCGGTCTACGCGGCGATAAAGATCGTTCCGCCATACGCGGCGGAATATCAGTTGGCGGACAAAATCCAGGAGCAGGCGCGTTTTGGGGTGGTGAATCACTACTCGGATGAACAGATTCGCGAGAATGTCTTCAAAGTTGTGCAAGACCTGGAAATTCCGGCAAAAAAAGAAGCCATAAAGGTCGAAGCCAGTAATCAAATCGTGAAGATTTCCATGGATTATACGGTTCCGATCGATTTGCTCTCCTACCACCTGGACTTGCACTTCACGCCCTCGAGCGAAAACAGATCGCTTTATTAGAAGTTGTGGGCGCTATTCTTGAAGATCACGTGGAAGCCAACTCTTCGGGACGCTGCGGGCAACATTTGAGCGTCCAAGTCCGTCTTTCTAAGTAGAGGCGCTTGCGAGACAATGGATTTTCAAGAGAATTTTCGGGGTTGGAGCCAACGTTTGCGCATTCGTCTGCAAAAGGGATTTTTCACTTCCATTGTTGGATTGACGCTTCTGGGCATTGTTTTTGCCGTAATTTTGACTACTGCGGGCGTTTACACCTACTACTACATTAAGTATTCGCGCATGATTGATGCGCGCCTTTCCGGGCGGGTTCTACAAAACACCACCCAGCTTTTTTCCGCGCCGCAGCAGATCTCTGTCGGAGAAGTGTGGTCCGAGGGGGAGATGACCACCTATCTCACCAAGGTAGGTTACCGGCCGGTGCGAGACGATAATTCGCTAGGGCAATTTGTGGTGCAGGGAAACACGGTTGAAATTCGCCCATCAAAGTTCTCGTATTTTGCCGCGACCAATGGCTTGAGTGTGCAGTTTGCGGGGAAGACCATTAAAAGCATTCGCCCGCTTAGTGGCGGAACGGATTTCGGGAGCGCCGAAATCGAACCGGAGCTGATCACCAATCTATTTGACAGTGCGCGAGAGAAACGCCGGCCAGTACTTTACCAGGACCTGCCTCCCACGCTGGTGCACGCCATCATGTCCGCGGAGGACAAACGATACCTCGAACATGGCGGGTTCGATTTTGTACGCATCTTTGGCGCGGCGTGGGCGGACCTGCGTCACAGCAGCAATCATTATCAGGGTGCCAGCACCATCACCATGCAGGTGGCGCGCACGTTCTTTTTTTCCAATGAACGCACCTGGCGGCGAAAAGTTGCTGAAGCCATGGTGGCCATCGAACTGGAACAGCGATTTTCCAAGCAGCAGATTTTCGAGTTGTACGCCAACGAAGTCTATCTAGGCAATCGCGGGAGCTTTGGCATCCGCGGATTTTCCGAGGCGAGCGTGGCCTACTTTGGCAAGGATATGCGGCAACTCACGCTGGCGGAGTGCGCCTACCTGGCTGGAATTATTCGCGCGCCGAATTATTACTCGGCAGCGGACCGGCATCCAGAGCGGGGCGCGCAGGCCCGCGACCGGGTGTTGCCGCAGATGCTCGAGAATAAATACATCACCGAAGCGGACGTTCAAGAGGCCAAGCGCGAGCCGATCAAGTTGGTGCGCACTTCGGTGGCGGGCAGTGAAGCTCCTTATTTCGTCGATATGGTGAAGGATCATTTACTGGCGAAATATTCCGAGAATGAACTGGTGAGCCAGAATTTTCGGGTGTACACCACGCTTGATCCAGCGTTGCAACGCGCCGCGGCTGTGGCGGTCGATGCGGGCATGAAGAATGTCGACAAATTACTGGCCAAGAAATACGAGAGATGGCGGAAGGCCAAGGCCAAGAAGGGCACGCCGAATGAAACGATTCCGCAGGCGCAGATCGCATTGGTGGCGCTGGATCCCAAGACCGGAGAGATCAAAGCGGTCATAGGCGGGCGGGATTACGGGCAAAGCCAGCTGAATCACGCGCTGGCGCATCGGCAACCCGGGTCGGTGTTTAAGCCGTTTGTGTATGCTGCGGCGTTCGACAATGCGGTGGATAACGTGGAGCCGATTGTGACGCCGGCGACCACGGTGGATGACGAGCCGACCACGTTCAGCTTCGATGGCAAAGACTACACGCCCAATAATTACGGCGAAAAATTCATGGGGCACGTCACGGTTCGGGATGCTCTGACGAATTCGCTGAACGTGGCGACGGTAAAAGTTGCGGAATTGATTGGCTACGGGCGAGTAGTGCAAATCGCCAGGCAGATGGGTTTGGGTAATAACATTCAGCCCACGCCTGCCGTAGCACTGGGCGCTTATGAGATGACGCCAGTTGACGTTGCGGCGGGATACACCACCTTTGCAACGATCGGCACGCGGGCGGAGCCGGAGTTTCTGAAGCGCGTCGTAGGCGCGGACGGCACAACGCTGGAAGAAGTCGAGCCGCAGACGCGTGCGGCGCTGGACCCGCGAGTCGCGTATTTAACCACCAGCGTAATGAAAGATGTGTTGAATCGCGGAACGGGCGCGGCGGTGCGCCAGAAAGGGTTCACGCTTCCAGCCGCTGGAAAAACGGGAACGTCGCGCGATGGCTGGTTTGCGGGGTTCACGACCAACCTGGTTTGCGTGATCTGGATTGGGTTTGACGATAACCGCGATTTAGGCCTCGCGGGCGGCGTGGCGGCTGCGCCGGTATGGGCGGATTTTATGATTCGCGCGACGGCTTTGCCTGCGTATCACGACCCTAAGGATTTCACGATGCCAGTCGGGGTTCAGGCGGTGATGATTGATCCGGAGTCGATGGAGTTGGCTACGCCAAACTGCCCGACGACGCGATCGGAGTTTTACGTGACGGGTTCCGCGCCGACGCAATTGTGCGAGCTACATGGCGGCCGGGCTGCGAATGGCGGATCGTGGCTTTCCCATATATTTGGCGGCGGGCAAAAGGCGCCGCAGGTTGGCGCTGACGGTCAAATCGTGACTGGCGGGGCTGGGCCGGGGGCTCCGGCGGACGCTAATGGTACTGTCAATAACAACGGTGCCAACGGTACCGAGGGAGAGGCGGGGCAAAAGAAAAAGGGTGCTTTACAGAAGATTTTTGGTATCTTTGGGGGCAAGAAGAAGGATCCCGACAAGGCCAAGCCTCCGCCGGAGAAGGGAGACTCCCCATGATCAGGTTTCATGCGGCAGTTCCAGCAAGTTTTCTCCTTCTAAGTTTTAGCATTCCCTCCGCAGGGCAAACTTTCGACCGTAGCGAAATATTTTCGGACGCGCCCGCAATGCAGCAGGAGCGAGTGGATTCCTCCGCAATCGTGGTGCGCCCGGCGCTCACGACGGAGCAACTCGCCGATCTGTACATGGTGCGCAAGGACTATCGCGAAGCGGCACAAACGTACAGGCGGCTGGCGGACGAGAACCCGCGCAATGCGGTGTATTTGAATAAGCTGGGTATCGCGCTGCACCAGCAAGAGGCGCTCCCATTGGCGCTGAAGTATTACGAGCGGGCCGCGAAGGCCGACCCTACTTACGCGGATCCGCAAAACAATATTGGAACGGTGTGGTACCAGCGCAAAAAATACGGGAAAGCCATTAAGGCGTACCAGAAAGCGATAACCCTGCGCAAAGATATGGCTGTGCTGTACAGCAACCTGGCGTATGCCTATTTTGGGGACAAGAAATATGAGCAATCGCTGGTGGCCTTTCACCAGGCGCTGACCATCGACCCGAAATTCTTTGAGCATAATGGCTCGAGAAATGGTTCAGTGTTGCAGGATCGCTCGGTGACCGATCGCGGGCGGTTTTATTACATGCTGGCGAAGTCGTTCGCACAAGCCGGGAATAGTGAGCGGTGCATCGTTTATTTGCGCAAGGCGAAGGACGAGGGTTTTAAGGAGTTGAACAGCGCCAAAACCGATCCGGACTTTGCAAGCATGCTGAAGAATCCGGAGATTCAGGAAATTCTAGCGCCCAAGCCGGTGGAAAGCGCGCAACGCTAGGCGCGGGTTTCTGGAAGTGTATTCAGGAAAAGGCGTTCGGGTGTTGGCGGGTGTTCAGGTGAGGAACATCGCGAACATTTAGAGTGGTTCCCCTCTGATACAATGTTCGAACATGGTGCCGCGTAGTTACATTCATGAACTTCTGATTGTTTTTGTTGCCAGCTTGTTGTTTCCCACCTGGAATTTTTGTTCACCGCAAAGTACGCAAGCTTCGCCTAATGCTTCTTCTTCGCGGAGCGCTACTGGCACAGCTGCGGGAAATGCGGCGGGCGCGACATCATCTGGAACTTCATCAGGCAGTGCGACAACCAACAAAGGCGAGTCGTTGCATGGTATTTATCTGGTTTTTCCATTTCAAAATTCAGGACCTTCGTCGCGTCTGGACTGGCTTTCCGAGGGACTGGAAGAACTTACCATCCAGAGTCTGTCGTCGGCTGGAGAGCAGGTTTATTCGCATTCATGGCGCTTGGGGGAGTTGGAGCGCTACGGCATTCCCACGACCGCGAAATTGAGTCGTGCGACCATGTTGCATGTGGCCGAGGACCTTGACGCGGACTTCGTGGTGTTCGGTAGCTTTAATTACGACGGAAAGAATATGACGATTGATAGCCGGTTGTTGCGCGTGAATCCTGCCGCGCTGTTGCCGTCACTGCATGAAAGCGGTCCGCTGGAAACGGTGATGGATCTGCACACGCGGTTGATGTGGCGAATGCTGTCGGAGAACGATCACTCGTACCCGTTGAGCCTGACGGAATTCAACCAGATGCATAAAGCCGTTCGCCTGGATGCGTTTGAGCATTACGTTCGTGGATTGATCGCCAACGAGGATGAAACGCGTGTTCGTGAGTTACGGGAAGCGGTGCGGCTCGAGCCCGAGTGGGTGGAACCGAATTACGCACTGGGAGAGACTTACTTTACCAAACGAGATTGCGCGTCGGCATTGCCCTGGTACGCCAAAGTGCCGAAGACGCACGATCGTTACCTGGAGGCGCTATTTTCCATCGGCGTGTGCCGGTTGACGATGAATCAACCGGACCAGGCGGAACAAGCATTTGCGACGTTGCAGATTTTATTGCGGAGCAGCAGCGCTCCCGGCGTGGATTTTCCGGAAGTGTTGAATAATCTGGCGATCGCGAAGGCGCGGCAGAATAAATTTCCGGCGGCGCAGGAGGATCTAAAACGTGCGTCTGCACTGGATCCGGATGAAGACGACTATCCGTTTAATCTGGGATTGATCGCTATGCGGCAGGGAGATTTTAACGGCGCTGCAATGCAATTTCGCGAAGCATCGCATCGCGAGCCGGATATTCCGGAGGACCGCTCGTTGCTGGTCGGGGCGCTGGAGAAAGCCGGCAAGCAGGAAGAGGCGGACCAAGAGCGAAATGCCGCATTGGAGGCTTTTGGTCCCAGTGGCGTGACGACGACACACCTGGATGCAAAGAATGATTCGTTAACGCATATCGAACGGGTGACTATGGAGATTGATCCGGAGACGCTGCGGTTTGAGATGGAGTCGGCGGAAGCGCGCGCGTCAACGGGTGGGCCTCAGGATGGGCGCGATACGGCTGCGACACATTTGCGGCGCGCGAGGCAGGATCTTTCAGGCGGGCAACTGGATGCCGCGGAGCACGAATATCACGTGACATTGGCTACCGATAAGGGCAACGCCGCGGCGCACCTGGGGTTGGGTGAAATTGCCCGCCGTCAGGGCAGGTTGGAGGATGCGGTTAAAGAGTTACAGTTATCACTGGAGGCGCGCGATTCGGCGGTGGTGCGCACTACGCTGGCGCGCGTTTACCTGGAGCAGAAAAAACCTGCGCTGGCGCGCGCGGAAGTCGAGCACGCGCTGAAGCTCGCACCCAACTATGCGGAAGCCAAACAATTGTTGGAATATTTGCAAAACGGAAAGCCGGCAGAAGTTCCTCCGAAAGGGGGCCCGCGATGAAACGCTCGAATGGATTTTTTGTGCGTTGGACTGAGAAATTTGGACGCGTCGGGATGTTCGCGACTTTTCTGGGCGTGGCGTGTTTGGCGTTGATGTTTGGCGTTCGTTCGAAAGCGGCTGCGGAAGAAAATGCGTCACAAGCGGCAGAAGTGGTGGAGCTGAAGCTGAACGGGGAAGTGGAGCCGATTCTGGCGACGTACATGGAAGAGGGGCTTGCGAATGCCGCGCAACGGCACGCCGCGCTGGTGCTGGTGACCATGGATACGCCGGGCGGGCTCAGCGATTCGATGAAGGATATTATTCAGCACATTCTGGCGTCGCCGGTGCCGGTGGCTGTGTATGTCGAGCCGACTGGCGCGCGCGGAGCTTCGGCGGGATTTTATATTTTGCTATCGGCGGACATTGCTGCGATGGCGCCGGGCACGCACGCTGGCGCGGCGTCGCCGGTGATTATGATTGGCGGATTCGCGCAGCAGATTGACGAAACATTTCGCAAGAAAATAAATAATGATGCGATGGCGTTTTTGCGCAGCTTTACGGAACGGCGCGGGCGAAACCCGGCGCTGGCAGAGACAGCCATTACGGAAGCTAAGGCCTTCACGGAAAAAGAGTCGCTGGACAACAAGATGATCGATTTGATCGCCAGCTCGCGCGAGGATTTGTTGCGGCAATTGAATGGGCGAACGATCACGCGGTTTGACGGCAGCAAAGTGACGCTGGCTCTCCCGCATCCCACGTTTGTGCCATTCGAATTGTCTGCGCGTCAGAAATTTTTAGCGCGCATCGTGGAGCCTGATGCGTTTTTTATTTTGCTGCTCATCGGTGTGCTGGGTCTCTATACGGAATTTACGCACCCGGGAGTGGTGGCGCCGGGTGTTTTTGGCGGGATTTGCTCGGTGTTGGCGCTGTATGCCATGCACTTGCTGCCGGTAAATTATGCCGGGCTATTTTTGATTTTATTGGCGTTGGGATTTTTTATTCTAGAAGCGAAATTTACGAGTCATGGTGTGCTGGCGCTGGGCGGAATTATTTCGATGTTGTTGGGGGCGATGTTTCTGGTGCGCTCACCCTTGACGAATGGCGGAGTGAGTTTGGGAATTGCGTTGGCGGCGACACTGCCGTTCGCCGCGCTGACGGTGTTCTTGATGCGGTTGGTGTTGCGCTCGCGAAAATGGAAAGCGGCGACAGGAATGGAAGAATTGATTGGCGAGCAGGGAATCGCGGTGTCGTCATTGCGCGCTGGTGTGGAAGGCATGATTCGGATTCACGGGGAATTGTGGGGCGCGGTTTCGTCGCAGGAGGCGCTGGAAGGCGCGCCGGTGCGTGTGTTGCGAATCGAAGGGTTAAAACTTTATGTCGAACCGGCGCAGTCGCCGGCTGTGAGCCATAGTTAAAGCGTCGTCCGGCTTGAGGGGGACAGCATGGAAATAGGTTTCCTGGGAATCGTTGTGATTATCGGGATCGGGCTGATCTGGTTCTGGAATTCGCTGTACATCATTAAGGAGTGGGAGCGCGGAGTTGTGCTGCGCCTGGGGCGCTTGCTCCCGCAAGCCAAAACGGCGGGAATTAACCTGGTTTTCTGGCCGATAGAAACGCTGTACCGCATCAATCTGCGGCTCGAGACTCTGGACGTGCCGCCGCAGGACATCATCACGCGCGATAACGTGTCGGTGAAGGTAAATGCGGTTTGTTATTTCCGGGTAGTGGATGCGAACCTGGCTATGTCGCAGGTGCAGAATTATCAGTACGCGACTTCGCAACTGGCGCAGACCACGCTACGGAGCATCGTGGGGCAATTCGAACTGGACGAAATTTTATCGCAACGCGACAAGGTGAACGCGAAGCTGCAGATTATTCTGGATACGGATACGGAGCCGTGGGGCATCAAGGTCTCCAAGGTGGAAGTGAAGCAGGTGGATATTCCCGAGCAGATGCAGCGGGCTATCGCGCGGCAGGCGGAAGCAGAACGCGAGCGGCGGGCAAAAATTATTCACGCGGAAGGCGAGTACGAAGCGTCGCAAAAACTTGCCGATGCCGCAAAAGTTCTGGAAACGCAACCAACCGCGATTCAGCTGCGATATCTGCAAACACTGACGGAAATAGGTACGGAGAAGAACACAACGATTGTGTTTCCTTTGCCCATCGATATTATTAACCAGTGGACGCGGGCTTTAGGCAACGGGGCAGTCGGCGGCAAATAAGCGCCAAGTAGGCAGTAGGTAGTCGGAACAAAAGGTAATCGATGGCCGCGGGAAAAAGACGAGGCGCGGGCGAACGGGTGCTGGAAAGCCGGCACGTCATCGGCTTGTTCTTGCTGATGCTGGTTTTCTCCGCGATATTTTTCACGCTGGGCTACGTGATGGGCCGCAGTCAGTACGATGGGCAAGTCCGCGCTGCTAATCCGCAGCATGATGTGCCAGACGCGGTGGTGAAGAAATCCGACTCCGGCTTGAAGCATTCAGCCACTACTCCGGCGACTGCCACGCCAGCGCCCGAGGAATCGAATCCTAATTCCGACTGGGAGCTTTACAGCTCAGACAAACAAAAGGAATCGGGCGATCATCTTAAGCCGGTGCCACCCGCGGGTCTTTCTTCTTCAGCAAAAACTGCGCCGCAAAATAACGGAAACGCCAAGTCAGCACCCGCGGTTTTTGAGGCACCGAAGCCGCCACAGGCGGGCGGCTACACATTGCAAGTCATGGCGGTGCGACGAGAGTCGGATGCCCTGGACCTGGCCAAGCGTTTGCAAAAAAATAAATTCCCCGCGTTCGTTTTGACCCCGCAAGGAAGCAAATATTACCGCGTGCAGGTGGGACCTTACTCGGATAAGAAATCCGCGGAAGCCGCCAGGAAGGGTTTGGAGGGCGCGGGCTTCCGGGCTATCGTGAAGCGCGGATGACGGGACGAAATTGGTTAGTGCGTCTGCGTCCGCGTCCGGGCGAGCGAATGCCCACGAGTTTGCGGCTGGTGATCGCGGCGGTTTCCGGCGCAGCGCTCTCCCTCTCCTACACCGGTTTTTATCTAAGCATTTATTCCTGGATCTGCATTGGAATCCTGCTGGTTTCGCTTTTTGGAGCGCGCCCGCGAATTGCGTTTGGCTGCGGATTTCTTCACGGACTGGTGTTTTGCCTGACGTCCGTGTCGTGGATCGCTACGGTGCTGGCCGTTCACGGCGGCGTGTCGCGCCTCGGCGGGTGGGGTGTGCTACTTCTGATTGCTTCGGTGTGGGGAATCTTAATCGGCATGTTTGCATGGATCGTGCAGCGTCTTGCGACGCGCAGTATCGAGCTAGCCTGCATTGGAGGACCATTCGTGTGGGTGAGTTTCGAATTTGCCCGTGCGCGTTTGCCGGAGATAAGTTTTCCCTGGAATTTGTTGGGTTATCCAGCGGCGGCAAATCTGGGACTCATTCAATTGACGAGTATCACGGGAATTTATGGCTTGTCGTTTTTAGTGGCGGCGTTCAATGCTCTGCTGGCGTGGGCCGAAGTCGGACCGTCGACCACGGCGAGACGGAGACTAGGTATTTTGGTCGCGGGAGCAGCTTGCGTGATAGCGGCTATGTTGATTGGGCCGCGAGTCGTGCCGCATCCGCGAGCAAGCCACATGGCGCGGGCTGTGCAACTGAACTTCCCTGAAGCGCCTGAATACGGTTCGAACTGGTTTGCTGAACACACCGGCGACATGCTGGAAGCGGCACGCCTGAGTCTTGCGCCCCACGGCCACGATGTTGATCTGCTAGTTTGGCCGGAAGCGCCGGCGCCGTTTTCGTATCAAGATCCGAGATTTGCGCAATTTGCTAGCAAGCTCGCGGAAAATTTTGGTCATCCATTTCTGGTGGGGGTTATCGAGTGGAAGCCGCCAGCGGATGGAGCGGCGTCAACAGCGCACGCCACATTGGTTCCGTTTAACAGCGCGCTGCTTTTCAATCCGCAAGGGCAAAGGATTTTTTCGTACGACAAAATCCACCTGGTTCCCTTTGGCGAGTACGAGCCGTTCCCGCTGATTCATGAAGTGGTGAACCGCGTGTCGGATGAAGTAGGCGGATTTCGCAAAGGGCAAACGTATGGGATAGGTGCGTTGCCTGGCGGATATTCGCTGGGAGTATTTATTTGTTACGAAGCGATTTATCCAGGAGAGGTTCGGCACTTCGCCGCGGAAGGCGTAACGCTGCTGGTGAATATTTCGAATGACGGATGGTTCGGGCGTTCTGCCGCAGCGCGACAGCATTTATTGATGGCTCGTGTGCGCGCGGTGGAGAATCGCCGATGGCTGCTTCGAGTGACGAATAATGGATATACGGCATCTGTCGATCCTTATGGCCGAATTTACGAGCCGCTGCCTACTGATGTGCGCGCGAGCACCGATTTGCCATACGATTTTCGCACCGACCGCACGATTTACACGCGATTTGGAGATTGGTTCGCCTGGCTCTGCGTGGCGGTTTCCGCTATTCTGTTGGCCTCAACTTTCTGGAAAGGAAATGTTTCGCGCGATAGCATTCCGATACCGGTGGATTTTTTAGCCTCGCCCATTCGAGTGGTTCCCGATCCGGTCTCTTCGCGTTCTTCCACATGATTATTGAAGATTTGCAGCACAAGTACGAAGGGCTAAGACAACGCATCGCGCTTGTGCGGAGTTATCTTTGACGCCCCGCAGCATCGCGAGCGCCTGAAATCCCTCGAAGCGCGCGTCGCGGACCCAAATTTCTGGAGCAATCAAGAAGCTGCACAGGCGGTGCTGCGTGACCGCAAGCGCGCCGAGGACCAGGTCGGCGCGGACGATAAACTCGCGTCCATGTCCGAAGACATCGAGACGTACATCAATTTAGCGCAGGAAGAAACCAGCGCCGATCAGCGGAATGATTTGCTGAAGGATCTGGACCGCGAGCTGAATGCCGCGGAGTTCTACGTCGCGGAGTTGGAAACCAAGACGTTGCTGTCGGGTGAGAACGACCATTTGAACGCGATCATGACTATCAAGCCGGGAGCGGGCGGCACGGAGTCTCAAGATTGGGCATCCATTTTGCTGCGAATGTATTTGCGGTGGGCGGAGCGCAAGGGCATGAACGCTTTGGTGCTGGATGAAACGCCCGGCGAAGAAGCGGGCATCAAATCCGCGACCATTCAATTCAGCGGCGAAAATGCCTACGGACTGCTGACCGGCGAAACGGGAGTGCACCGGTTGGTGCGGATTTCGCCGTTCGATCAGGCAGCGCGGCGGCATACTTCGTTTGCCTCGGTGTTTGTGATCCCGGAAATTGATGATCGCATTGAGATTGACGTGAAACCGGAAGAAATTCGCGTGGATACCTTTCGCGCCGGTGGGGCGGGCGGGCAAAACGTAAATAAAGTGGAGACCGCAGTGCGCATCACGCACCTGGCCACGAATATAGTGGTGCAGTGCCAGGCGGAGCGCAGCCAACACAAAAACCGCGAGATCGCAATGAAGATGATGCGCTCGCGGCTATACGACCTGGAAATTCAGAAGCGGCAGGCCGCCACGGATAAACTGGACGAGTCCAAGCTGGATATTTCGTTTGGCAGCCAGATACGTTCCTACGTGATGCAGCCGTACCGACTGATTAAGGATCACCGCACTAAATTTGAAGTGGGGGACGTGGACCGCGTGTTGGATGGCGACCTCGACCCGTTTATCCGGTCTTATTTGATGGCCAAGAAGAGGACCAAGGGAAAGTTGAGCGTGCAACCGGACGACGTCGACGTGGCCTAAGGCCCTACAAGAATAGTACCTATCCACTCAACCTCCTCCTGTTACCGTTCACATGGCTTGTAACGCATTTGGATTCAACAATTTGATTCTTGTGTTTTCGAATGGTACCGTTCAAAGGTACCTACTATAATTAGAAGCCGCGCAGCTGTGCGCCGCCTAACAGCCGTCCCCGGCAAAACACACGAAGGAGATTTGTTTTGAGCGAAACCTTACGCAATTTTCTGTTTACATCCGAATCCGTAACGGAAGGACACCCGGATAAGATCGCGGACCAGATTTCGGATGCGGTGCTGGATGAAGTGATGCGGCAGGACCCCAAGGGTCGCGTGGCCTGCGAAACGCTGGTTACGACTGGGTTAGCGGTAGTTGCGGGAGAAATTACCACCAGCGCGCACGTGGATTATGACGAGCTGGTGCGGGAGACCATCCGAGGCGTGGGTTACGACCGCGCGAAGTTCGGTTACGACTCCGAAACCTGCGCGGTGATGTGTACGGTGAAGCGCCAATCACCGGACATCGCGATGGGTGTGGATACCGGGGGCGCGGGCGACCAAGGGTTGATGTTTGGCTTTGCCTGTGACGAAACGGAAGAGCTGATGCCCATGCCGATCCAACTGGCTCACCGGCTGACGCAGCGCCTCTCGGAAGTTCGCAAGTCCAGGAAGGTTGATTTCCTGCGGCCGGACGGGAAATCGCAAGTCACGGTGGAATATCGCAATGGCCGGCCGGCACGAATTGATACGGTCGTGATTTCCACGCAGCACGACCACAAAGTTTCTAATGACGATCTTCGCGAAGCTATTACCACCCACATTATCAAGCCCATACTTCCCGCGGCGATGCTGGATTCGAAAACGAAATATCACATCAATCCTACCGGGCGATTTGTGATTGGCGGGCCCATGGGCGACGCCGGTCTAACTGGACGGAAGATTATTGTGGACACTTACGGAGGGTACAGCCGCCACGGTGGAGGAGCTTTTTCCGGCAAGGATCCGAGCAAGGTGGATCGCTCGGCTTGCTACATGGCGCGCTATATTGCGAAGAATATCGTGGCGGCCGGGCTGGCGCGCAAAGCGGAAGTGCAGCTTGCTTATGCTATCGGCGTGGCTGAGCCGGTTTCGGTGATGGTTGATGCGTTTGGCACGGAAACTGTGCCGGAAGAAAAGATCACCAAGCTAATTCGCGAATTTTTCTCACTGACGCCCAAGGGAATTATCGAAGCGCTGGACCTGCGGCGGCCGATTTACAAGCCGACCGCGGCTTACGGACATTTTGGGCGCACAGGGCCGGGATTTACGTGGGAGCGCACTGACCGCGCCAGCGCTTTGCGCGAAGCTGCCGGGCTTGGTGTGTCGACCAAAGCGAATGCGACTGCGGAAGTTGGAGCGCGCCAGTAATTTTCGTATTTCAATTTTTTTTGTGGTTCGAGAATTCTTATTCCCTTTCCTCGAGCGAAATTTTCGCCGGCAAAAATTAATTAAGGAGCATTTCATTGGCTACCGCTGAACTGAAAAAAGGTGATGTGAAAGATATCGGGCTGGCTGACGCAGGTAAACGCAAGATTGAGTGGGCGCAGCAGCAGATGCCGGTGCTCGAATCGATCCGCAAAAGATTTTTGAAAGAGCAACCGCTTAAGGGCCTGCGCGTTTCAGCTTGCCTGCACGTCACCAGCGAGACTGCGAACCTGATGATCGCGTTGCGCGATGGCGGAGCGGATGCGGTGCTATGTGCGTCGAATCCGCTTTCGACGCAGGATGAAGTGGCGGCGTCGCTGAATCGCGATTACAACATTCCGACGTTCGCGATCAAGGGCGAGGACAACGAGACGTATTACACGCACTTGCGCGCGGCGCTGGACCATAAACCGCAATTCACCATGGACGATGGCGCGGACCTGGTCACCATGCTGCTGACCAAGCGCACCGACCTGGTGCCGCACGTGATTGCTGGAACGGAAGAGACCACCACCGGCGTGATTCGTTTGCGCGCGATGGCTAAGGATGGAACGCTGAAGTATCCGATCGTGGCCGTGAATGATGCTATGACCAAGCACTTTTTTGACAATCGTTACGGGACCGGGCAGTCCACTATCGATGGCGTGATTCGCGCAACGAATGTGTTGATCGCGGGATTGAAAGTTGTGATAGCCGGATATGGCTGGTGCGGACGCGGCGTGGCGATGCGGGCGAAGGGGTTGGGCGCGGACGTGATTGTCACGGAAATTGATCCAGTGAAGGGCATTGAAGCAGTCATGGACGGATTCCGCGTGATGCCCATGGAACAGGCGGTGAAAGAAGGCGACATCTATATCACCGTGACCGGAAACAAGAGCGTGATTCGCGCCGAGCATTTTGAAAAGATGAAGGCTGGCGCGATTGTTTGTAATTCCGGGCACTTCAACGTGGAGATCGATATTCCAGCGCTGGAGAAAATGTCGAGCGGCAAGCGTGAAGTTCGTCCGCTGGTGGATGAATATACGTTGAAGGGCGACCGCAAGGTTTATTTGTTGGGCGAAGGACGGCTCGTCAACCTGGCTACTGCGGAAGGGCACCCGGCTTCGGTGATGGATATGAGCTTCGCGAACCAAGCGCTCTCGGCAGAATATTTACGTGCTAATTACAAGACTCTCAAGCCGCAGGTTTACGTAGTGCCGGAACATCTGGACAAAGAGATTGCGCGCTTGAAACTGGAGACTATGGGACACAAGCTGGATAAGCTGACGCCGGAGCAGGAACATTATTTGGCGTCGTGGCAAGAAGGCACGTAAAGCGGCATAGCTGCTGGATATTTAGTCGGAGTGATACAGGGGCGCAGCTGGTTGCGCCCCTGATTTGTTTCAGGGCCAACTGTTACGTAGACTGACATAAGAAAATTTATGTGGGATCTCTGCATTCGCTCTCTGGAAATGGCACGGTTGCGCGGGGCTTCTTACGCCGATGTGCGGGTTATGCATCAGCGGCAACGTGATCTGACCACGAAGAATGGAAAAGTTGGCACCTTGGCGCAGTCCGAATCCATCGGGTTGGGGATTCGCGTTCTGGCCAATGGGGCGTGGGGATTTGCGTCTACGGATCGGCTCACACGCGAAGGAGTAGCAAGTTGTGCGGCGCAGGCGGTGGCGATTGCCAAAGCTTCGGCTAGTGCCAAACGGCATGACGTAGTGTTGGTTGATGAGCAAGCGCACATCGATAGCTGGCAGAGTCCTTTTCGCAAAGACCCCTTTGAAATTCCGTTGGAGACGCAACTTAGTGTGCTGTTGGCCGCAGACGCGGAAATGCGCCGGGTGAAAGGCGTGACACTGACGGAAACCGATATGCAATTCCGCAAAACGGATAGCTGGTTTGCGTCCAGCATTGGATCGCGCATTCATCAACGAAGAGTGACGTCGGGATGCGGGATTGCGGCGACTTCGTTCAAGAATGAGGAAATTCAGAAACGTTCGTATCCCAATAGTTTTGGCGGACAGCACGCTTTGCAAGGCTACGAACTGATTGAATCGCTGGATTTGGTGAAAAACGCGGCGGTAATTGCGGAAGAAGCGGTGGCGCTGCACAGCGCGGCGCAATGCCCGGAGAAGAAAGGGACGCTGATCCTGGGCGGCAGCCAGCTTGGGCTGCAGATTCATGAATCGGTTGGGCATCCCATTGAGCTGGATCGCGTGCTGGGCGAGGAAGCGAATTTCGCGGGGACGAGTTTTCTGACGCTCGAGCAGGTGAATCGGCTGAAGTACGCGTCCGAAATAGTGAATGTGGTGGCCGACGCGCGGCTCGAGCACGGCCAAGGCTTAGGGACCTTTGCATATGATGATGAGGGTGTTCCCGCGCAACGCACGGACATTATTCAGGCGGGGCAATTCCGCGGTTATCTTTCGAATCGCGAGACCGCGCATCTGATTGGATTGAAGCGTTCCTCGGGCACCATGCGCACCGAGGGCTGGAACCGTTTGCCGATTATTCGCATGACCAACGTGAGTTTGCTGCCGGGTAATTGGGATTTTGACGATTTGATTCAAAGCACCGACGATGGGATTTTGATGGAGACCAATCGGTCGTGGTCGATCGATGACCGGCGGTATCAGTTTCAATTTTCCACGGAGATTGGATGGGAAATTAAAGGCGGCAAGAGAATCCGCATGCTGAAAAATCCCAGCTATAGCGGGATTACTACGGAGTTCTGGAATTCCTGCGACGCCATCTGCAATGCGGAGCACTGGACGTTGTGGGGCACGCCGAATTGCGGCAAGGGCCAACCGATGCAAACGATGGGGACGGGGCACGGCGCTTCGCCATCGCGATTCAGGAACGTTCATATCGGGGCGGCGTTTTCGGATCAATGAAAGCTTCAGCTAAAACGCACGCGCGCCGGGAAACGAGCGAAGTAGCCGGGACGATCGAATTGTTGCACGAGCGCGAACTTCACCAAATCATCGAGACGGTTTTACGGCTCGCGAAAAAGATTGGAGTGGAAGAAACAGAGGTTCATGTGGATGAAGCGGCCGATGCGCTGACGCGCTTCGCGAACAACGCGATCCATCAGAACGTAGCGGAGCATGGGCTGACGGTTTCCATTCGAACGGTACTTGAGGGTCGCACCGCGCGCGCGACAACTAACCGAATTGATGAAGATTCGCTGCGAAGCGCGATTGAGGGGTCGCTTTCACTGGCAGCCAGCCAACCGAAAAATCCGCTGTTACTGCCGATGCCGGGAGCGCAGAAATATTCGCGTGTGCATCGCTTTGTGAAGCAAACGGCGGCGATCACTCCCGAGGACCGCGCGCTGGCGGTGCGTCGCGCTTGCGACCTGGCGATCAAAAAGGGACAAATTGCCGCCGGGATTTTTGCGACCGGGCAAAGCCAGACGGCAATGGGAAATTCGCGCGGGCTATTCGCAGCGTACAGCGAGACGCACGCAGAATTTTCCATCACCATGCAGGAAAAGCCGGCCGCGAGCTGGGCCAAAGCCAATTCCGCGGACGTACGAAATTTGGATCCGCAGAAGTTGGCGGCGCGAGCCAGCGAGAAAGCACATCTTGCGGTAGAGGCTTGCGAATTGCCCGCTGGGCGATACACCGTGATTTTGGAGCCTGCCGCGGTGCTCGATCTGGTGGGGTTTCTTTTTTATGATTTTGCCGCTACAGCGTTGCAGGATAAGCGGTCGTGCCTGAACGAGCGCATGGGTAAGCAATTATTGGGCAAAAATATTTCGATTTACGATGACGCGTATCATTCCTTGCAGCTGGGCGCGCCATTTGACGGGGAAGGAATGCCGCGGCAAAAAGTGCAACTGGTGGATCGTGGCGTGCCGAAGAACCTGGTGTATTCGCGCAGCAGCGCCAAAATTGCAGGCAAAAAACCTACCGGGCATGGCTTTATGCTGCCGAACGAATACGGCGAGGCGCCCATGAACCTGGTTTTCACGGGTGGCAATTCTTCGTTGGAAGGAATGATCACTTCCACCGACCGTGGGCTGCTGGTTACGCGTTTGTGGTACATCCGGGAAGTGGACCCCTACGAGAAGATCATGACGGGTATGACCAGGGATGGCCTATTTCTGGTGGAGAAAGGGCGCATCGTTTCGGCGTTACGCAATTTCCGGTTTAACCAGTCTTTGCTGGAGATGTTGCGGAATGTGGAACTTATGGGACCGGCGGTGCGTGCCACCGGGGAAGAAGCGTTCGAAATGGTGGTGCCGGCGATGAAGGTGCGGGAGTTCCATTTCTCGGAAGTGACCAAGTTTTAGATTACAAACTGTTAATATTTCTTCACGCTTGGAAAGTCCCCATCAGAAAATGAATCCGGCGCATTCAAATTCTGAGTTTTACTTGCTCTTCGCCAGGGCCTATACAAACGTATGGCCTCCGGGCGCCCAAGGTACTCAGACCAGCGGTTACCCGTTTCTCCGCGCGCGGGCGTGGTGCAGGATGGGCGGCATCCGAATTGGGGACATCCCGACCACGACGCCTGTGGGACTGGTTTTGTAGCACGCCTGGGTGGTTCCGCAAACTACGACATTATTCAATATGCTTTGACCGCGCTGGAGCGGCTTACGCATCGCGGTGGTGTGGATGCGGATGGTGCCAGCGGCGATGGCGCGGGCCTACTTACCTCGCTTCCTCAAGATTTTTTCCGTGCCCGAGCAAAAGAGCAGGGCATTGAGCTTCCACAGAATTTCGGGCTTGGATTCGCTTTCCTGGCAGCCCATGCCGTTAGCGACGCGCGTTCTGCGATCGAGCACGCCGCGGAAAGCGAGCGCTGTCGCGTGTTGGGATGGCGGCGCGTGCCGGTGGACGTGAACTCGCTCGGCCGGCGAGCGCTGGAAACCATGCCGGAGATATGGCAGTTTTTCGTGGAGCCCATCAATCGCGCGAAGCTGCCGGCGCGATTTGAGCGCCGAATGGCCATGATGCGCAAGCGGGCGGAAATCGCTATGCCGGCGCGCTGTTATATCTGCTCGCTGTCGTCGCGCTCGGTGGTGTACAAGGGCCTGCTGACGCCGTGGCAATTTCCACAGTTTTACGAAGATTTGCGCGATCCGTCCTTTGCGACTACGTTCGCGATATTTCACCAACGCTATTCCACGAATACGCAGCCGTCGTGGGACTTGGCTCAGCCGTTTCGGCACGTGGCGCATAACGGAGAAATCAACACCATCGTGTCCAATCGACGGTGGATGCGGGCCAAACAACGCGAACAGCGGACGGCTTTGAAGGTGGGGGCGTGGTTCCAAGCCTTGGAACCGAACGTCAGCGATTCAGCGAGTTTTGACAATGCGTTCGAGCTGAAATTACTGGAGGGATTGTCTGCGGAAGAAGCGATGCTGGGGCTGGTTCCGCCGGCATTCGAGAAGGATCCGGTTTTGTCGCGTGATGTACGCGCCGCGCTGACCGCGGTTTCGCAACAAGGGGAGCCCTGGGACGGGCCAGCCGCATTGGTTTTTTCTGACGGACAATTGGTGGGCGCAAAGCTTGATCGCAATGGCTTGCGGCCGCTGCGCTATACGCTGACGCATGACGGGTTATTGATCGCGGGTTCAGAAACTGGACTGATCGATTTTGAAGAATCGCGCATTGCGGAGCGGCAGCGTTTGGGCCCGGGTGAAATGATTCTCGCCGATCCGACCTCCGGGCTTTTCCTTCGGTGGCGCGACATTTTGAAACGGTTGGCCGCCAATGTCGATCGCGGACCGGTCGCCCAGCGGCCGGCAACCAATTCTGTTTCTCACTCGGTGCCTGCGCCGATTGAGCAGCCAAAGCGCATGGCTGCCGCGGCGGGTTGGACCGAAGATCAATTTAAGACGCTGTTTTCGGCGCTGGTGCATGGAAAAGAAGCTGACTGGAGCATGGGCGATGACGCTCCTCCGGCATTTCTGTCAACACTGACACGGACGCTTTGGGATTACTGCAAACAGCGCTTCGCGCAAGTCACCAATCCGCCCATTGATCCGTTGCGCGAATCGCACGTGATGTCGCTCGAAGCGCATTTGAAGGGCGGCCTCACCTTACCTACGCCACTAATTGATGCTGCGCAGTTCGCGGAGCTTGTGGAAGTATTTGGTGAACCGCGCCGCATCGATATGACCTTCCCTGCCGCCATGGGAGTCCCGGGCGCGCGCCGCGCTGTTACTCAGCTCTCAACTACCCCTCTGAGTAGCGGCGGACGCCCGGGATTCCTCCTCCTTAGCGATCGCAGTATCAGGGCCGAACGCGCATGTTTGCCGGCGCTGCTGGCCACGGCGGCGGTGTGGAAAGCGATGGTGCGCGAAGGACAGTGGGATGTGCCGCTGGTGGTGGAATCGGCGCAGATTTTTGACACACATCACGTTGCGCTCCTGGTGGCTGCGGGTGCGAGCGCGGTATGGCCGTACCTGGCTGATCAATTTGCCGAAGCGCTGGAAAGCGGCGGAGCGGAGCGCGTGAGGAGTTCGGTGAATGCGGGGCTGCGAAAAGTTTTGGCGCGCATGGGCGTGTCTACCGTTGCGAGTTATCGCAATAGCCAGCTTTTTGAAGTTGTAGGACTGGCTGAAGATTTGTGCGTGGAATTTTTTGAGGATGCGGCCGATTTTCCTGGGCAGAAAACTTTGGACGAATTGCTGGCAGATTATTTGAAGATGCATGAGAAAGCTTTCGCTGCGACGGCGGATGGTCATCCACCAGACTTGGGCGATGCGGGGCTGTATCGTTTCCGCAAGGGCGCCGAGCTGCATGCTAATTCGCCGGAGTTGGTGCGGCGCATGCATGCGCACGTGCGCGCGCCGGATGCCCAAAAATATTCCGCGCTGGAAGAGCTTGCAGAACGGCAAGGAACGGTGTTTCTGCGCGATTTGCTGGATATCGTGCCGGGAACGCCTGTTGCGATGGAAGAAGTGGAACCCGCGGAATCGGTGCTGAAGCGTTTCAGTACGCAAGCCATGTCGCTCGGTTCGCTGGGCCCGGAGGCGCACCGCACTTTAGCGGTAGCGATGAATTTGTTGGGCGGGCGCAGCAATACCGGGGAAGGCGGCGAGGATCCGGCGACGTATCGCTACGAGCCGGAAGCGGCCAACAAAATCAAGCAGGTGGCATCCGGAAGATTTGGCGTGACCGCGGATTACCTGGTGCACGCGGAAGAACTCGAAATAAAAATGGCGCAGGGCTCCAAGCCTGGCGAAGG
>DATHGV010000081.1:0-3281 GCA_035490135.1 Candidatus Methylomirabilota bacterium | reverse complement strand
GTGGGGTCCGGGAATAAATCCACTTTTCGCCGAACAGTATAGAGTTTCGCCGGCGAATACGCAGGGGCTGGCAGTGGGGCTTGGCGGCATATTTTTGGGACGGATGGAATGGCGAAGATTCAGATCGCGCACCGCGACGCCGGTGTATTCGATTTGTGCGTTGCCAGGCAGCGCGGAAACTTCGATGGTGGCGCGCGCGGGAGTGTTGCCGAATTCGAACCGTCGCGCGTATTGTTCGTTCATGCGCTCCATTGGTATTTTCTGGGTCAGATAGGGGTTCACGAAGGCCATGTGACTGAGTTTCAATCCGGCGGCTTCGACCACCGCTCTAAGTCCGTCAAGCGCAAGATTGGTCTGAGCGGCCGGGTCATCCGGCACCACACCGGATCCGGGATCGCGGCCCTGCATGGCGGAGACGAACAAACGGTCGTGCGTGAGAATGCCTGGCGAGTAGGGCTCCGTGGTTTTGTAATTGGCGGGAATCACGGCCTTGCGATCGACCAGATCTCGAACGGCCACAGCGGCGATCTCGAGTGGTGATTGAGGCACACGCGCAACCCCTAACACTGCGCGCGCTGGAGGAGTATGCGGAAAATATTTCGCGAAAACTTTGTTCAGACGCTCATAGTTGCTTACATCTTCGAGGTACACCTGCACGTAAACGACATGCTCCATGCTCAAGCCCGCGGCTACGGCGAGGGCTTTAATATTTTCGAGCGCTTGCGCTGCCTGAGTTTCGAAGTCTCCCGGTACAGTGCCGTCCGGCCTTTGAGGACCTTGGCCTGAAATATATACGTAGTCACCGGCGTCGATTGCGGATGAGCTCACCGTATTCGGGCGCTTTCTGTCCGGAACCTCGATCTGACGCTGTTGCGCGAATACCCCCGTGGCCAGCAGTAAGAAGACAGCAAATAAATTTATCGCTGATAGAATTTTACGAATGGACAATTTTTTCTCGATGGTGATCTCGCGAATGTTCATCATGACGATGCTCCCGGGGCAGCTTTCCGAGCGGCATTTAGAAGTTCGCGGATACGTTGACCCACGATGAGAACTTCGTTGGGTTGAATGGTTGAAGAGACCAATTCCAATTTGCGGCGTTCAGGTTCTTCCTTGGAACTTTGCTTTGGATTTCCTTCGTGGACGGCCGGAACTATGCTCGGATTGTCCGCTCCCGCAACTTCAATAACTGGGTCGCCGGCACGCAGTTGCTGCACGCAGTCCTTTACCGTGTAACCCCACTTTTGTTCATCCCAGGAGATGTGCAGAGTCGGATAGCGATTGCCATCTGTCGGTATGGAAATATCTGTCTCCACTCCAGGGACGGTCCTTACCAGTTTTTCGATGCGCTGCACGCGAGCGTTCCATTCGCGGTTGAGGACATTCAAGTCAGTCCTCAGCCAGGTCTCGACCGCCATAAGCAAGCCGACGATCTCTTCCTTGCCGACTTTCATGGCGCGGCAGACAGATCCTTCCCACGGACTGGTGTTCTTCATCGCGGCTTCAAGCAAATCTTTTCTGCCAAGCAATAGGCCGCTGCATTGCGGTCCGCGAAGCCCTTTCCCACCGGAAAATGTATAAAGGTCCAAACCCATTTTTGCGTACAGCTTGATGTTATCGATAGGAGGAATGCCCGCAGCATCATCCAGCAAAATGGGAACGTTGAATTTTTTGGCTACGGCATTTTCGGAGCTTAGTGCGTCGCCAAGATGCGTGGTGTAGATCATGGCGGTGCTCTTGTTGATGGCGCTAGCCAGTTCCTCTGGCGTTTCTGCGAGGACCAGCTTGGCGCCTGTTAAGCGAATGGCATTGTCGAAGGCGCTCCTGCCACCCATCATGATGACTTCGTTTTTCAACCCGGTCGTGTCGGGAAGCTGCCAGACATTTTCTGGATCGCCGCCGGCCATGCATGCGGCGGTCGCCGAGGCCATGGCGCCCGCGGCCCCGGAGGTGACCATACCAGCCTCCGCGCCGGTCAATTCAGCGAGGCGGCGGCTTGCAGCATGTTGCAACTCGAACATATTTACGAAATATTCGGAAGCTTGTCGCTGCGCAGCAGTTACCTCGGGGAATTCCAGAGAACCACTCAGGTACGTCCAAGTGCCGCGGCAGTTGATTACGGTCTTGACGCCGAGACGGGTGTAGACATTCTGGCGTGGATCCTTGCCCAGCGCTGTTGCAGCGGTGGCAAAGGCATTTTTAGCCGCAATCTGGCCAAGCAGCGGTGCAGCGGCAGCCAAACGAATAAAACCTCGCCGGCTAAAATCGGGCAGTAGGGACATTCAAAAACCTCCGTGCAGAGTGAAAAAACTTCGATTGAACGCGGCGTGCTCAGATTCATTCGTAGATCACGCGATAGTGTCCTGCAAGATTATGATTTCCGCTTGGAATCTTTATCACAACTTCCTTGACTCCTAGCTTTTTATTTTGTTTGATTACGAATCATTTCGCATGAGCTGCGGCTGAAGAAAGTACATCGGACACCAGCGAACATGTATTTATGTCCCTCGCGCGGAGTGAAATTGTGAATTTCAGCAAGGCAGCGAGGGCGACGGCTTCCAAATGAATAAAAAGACGTTCTTGTGGCGTGGGGTTGTGGCCCTGGGACTGCATCTGACCGCACTCAATGAGTCCGCGATTTACGCGCAGCAAAAAGACGTGGCAACGCTAAACACTGGTTGCCGCGTGGAACAAATTAATTATCAGGGCTGGCAAGCGCAGCAGGTTTCTAGCGCATGGGTTAAGTTGATTTTTGTGCCGCAAAACGGAGGCCGCCTGATGCAGGTGATCTTCGACGGGCACCCGTTTTTGTTCGTGAATAGGAAATACTCCGGTAAGTATCTCCCACCATCCAAGACAGAATGGTTCAATTATGGCGGCGACAAGCTTTGGGTGCTGCCCGAAGGAACGGAAGACGAGCAGCACTGGGCGGGTAATTCCGACTTGCTGGACGACGCTCCGTACGATTTTAAAGTGCTTTCGCAAGGAGAGCGCTGCGACGTTTCGCTGACCGGGCCGGCGGATCCGCAGACCGGGTTGCAGTTTATGCGCACGATAAGCCTCGGAACCGACTCTCCGCTTATTACTTTTCACGCCGTCGTGAAGAATACCAGCGGCCATCCGATCGAATGGTCGATGCAGTCGGTTTCGCAATACGATACCGCCGACGCAAAAGATTCCGTGCACCATAACAAAATTTTTTGGGGCTTCACGGCAACAAATTCAACGAGCAGTTATCTGAACCAGTATCACGTCAAATTTGGCCCGGCGGAGAATTCTGC
>DATHGV010000080.1:0-9945 GCA_035490135.1 Candidatus Methylomirabilota bacterium | reverse complement strand
GTGGAGCTTGCGGAAAGCGGCATCCTCGAAAAGCACCGCGTGGAAATGATTGGCGCTTCGCTTCGCGCCATCAAGGTCGCCGAGGACCGGCTGTGGTTCAAGGATGCTTGCCGCAAAATTGGCTTGGAGGTTCCCGCCTCCGCGCTAGTGAATAATGCACAGGACGCGCTGCGACTTTGCGATCAATTGGGATTTCCGTTGGTAATTCGTCCCTCGTTTACGTTGGGAGGCACGGGCGGCTCCATCGCTTATAACCGCGAGGAGTTTGGAGAAGCGATTTCGCACGCGCTGGACATGAGCCCGGTGCATGAAGCGCTGGTGGAAGAATCGGTGCTGGGCTGGAAAGAGTACGAGCTTGAGGTGATGCGCGATCACCGCGACAATTTCGTGGTGATCTGCACCATTGAAAATTTTGACCCCATGGGCGTGCACACTGGCGATTCCATCACGGTGGCGCCGGCGCAGACGCTGACCGACAAGGAATACCAGCGCATGCGCGATGCGGCCGCGGCGATCATACGCGAGGTGGGCGTAGAGACCGGCGGCTCCAACGTGCAGTTCGCCATAAATCCTGAAAACGGCAAGATGACCGTTATCGAAATGAATCCGCGCGTATCGCGCAGTTCGGCGTTGGCCAGCAAAGCGACGGGATTCCCGATTGCAAAAATCGCCGCGCGGCTGGCGGTGGGAATGTCGCTGGATGAAATTCCCAATGACATCACCAAGCAAACTCCCGCGTGTTTCGAACCGACGATTGATTATGTGGTGGTAAAAATTCCCAAGTGGCAATTCGAGAAGTTCCCTGGCGCCGACAGCACACTGGGGACACAGATGAAATCCGTCGGCGAAGTGATGGCCATCGGCAGAACCTTCAAAGAGGCGCTGCAGAAGGGTATTCGATCACTCGAACCTAGCACGCCGTGGCGCGCGCCGGCCGAGACCCCGGATTCTTTGCTGCGCGAAAAGTTGGCGACGCCGCGTCCAGACCGCATTCATTGGTTGCTCACGGCCGTGGAACGAGGTTTACCTGCACAAGAGATTTGCGAGCTGACAAAAATCGATCCGTGGTTCATACAACAGATTGAAGAAATCATCGCCATGAATCGCCGCGCCGCGAAGGTCACGGTGGAAACGGCCTCGAAGGAATTGCTGCGTGAAGTGAAACGTCACGGCACGAGCGACGAGCAGTTGGCGCAGATGTGGAAGACCACTGCGGCTGCGGTGCGGTTGCAGCGTGCGCGATACGGCGTCAGCCCGGTTTTCAAACGGGTGGATACTTGCGCCGCCGAATTCGAATCGTTTACGCCGTACATGTACTCGACCTATGAAGACGAGGACGAATCCGACGCGCAGTCGCGGCCAAAAATTATCATTCTGGGCAGCGGTCCTAACCGTATCGGGCAGGGAATTGAATTCGATTATTGCTGTTGCCACGCTTCGTTTGCGCTGCGCGAAGATGGTTTCGAAACCATCATGGTCAATTGCAATCCGGAAACTGTTTCGACGGACTATGACACTTCGGACCGCCTATATTTCGAACCATTGACGCTCGAAGACGTCCTGGCGGTGGTCGAGCGTGAAAAGCCTCACGGCGTCATTGTGCAATTTGGCGGACAGACTCCTCTGAACCTTGCGCTGGAGCTGAAACGCAATGGCGTGCCGATCATCGGCACCGCGCCAGAATCGATTGACCTGGCCGAAGATCGCCGGCGTTTCGGACGATTGCTCGACGAGCTGCGAATTCATCAGCCGCGAAATGGCACGGCGTTAATTCCCGAGGAAGCCGCGCGAGTGGCAGGTGAGATTGGCATGCCGGTTCTGGTGCGCCCCAGTTATGTTTTGGGCGGCCGGGCCATGGTGATCGCTTACGACGTGAACACCGTACAGGAATACGTGGCGCAGGCAGCGCTGATGGGCCCGGCGCGTCCGGTGCTGATTGATCAATTTCTGGAAGAAGCTACGGAAGTGGATGTCGACGCGCTGTGTGATGGAACGGAAGTGGTGATCGGCGGAATCATGGAGCACATCGAAGAAGCCGGCGTGCACTCCGGCGATTCTTCGTGCGTGTTGCCGCCGGTGAGCTTGTCGCCGAAGATTCTAGATACCATCCGCGAATATACCAAGCGGCTTGCGTTGGCTCTGAAGGTCGTGGGATTGATGAACGTGCAGTACGCGATCCAGCGGGACACGGTGTATGTGCTGGAAGTGAATCCGCGGGCGTCGCGCACCGTGCCGTTTGTGAGCAAGGCCACTGGGGTGCCCATTGCGAAAGTTGCGGCGCGCTTGATGGCCGGAAAAAAATTGTCCAGCATGAAGTTGCCGCTGGTCGTTCATCACGACGTTTCAGAAATTGCCGTGCACGAATTTTATTCCGTCAAGTCGCCGGTATTTCCGTTCAACAAGTTTCGCGGCGTGGACACCATTCTGGGACCGGAAATGCGCTCCACTGGCGAAGTCATGGGGATTTCGACTTCGTACGGCTTGGCGTTCGCCAAAGCACAGCTCGCTGCCGGACAACGTCTGCCGCGCAAAGGCACGGTATTTATGAGCGTCAACGACCGCGACAAGAAGCACGTCGGGCCGCTGGGCAAGCAATTACAGGCGCTGGGTTTCAAGCTGCTGGCCACACGAGGGACCGCGGCGGCGTTGGCCGATTCGGAAGTGGAAGCGCAGGAAGTTTTTAAGGTGAACGAAGGACGGCCCAACATCGTGGACCTGGTGAAGACCGCGAAGATCGATCTGATCATCAATACCCCACTGGGACGCGAATCTTTTTACGACGAGAAATCTATCCGGCGCGCGGCGATTCGCTATAACATTCCGTGTATCACGACGCTGGCAGCGGCGCACGCCGCGGCTCGAGGAATACAGGCGTTGCTGGAGCAGGGAACGGAAGTTGCGGCGCTGCAGGATTTGCACCGCGGCAGCGTGGCGGCCTCGCAAAGTCCGACCTCCGCTGACTGACGCAGGCAGGCAAAGTTTTAGTGCAGACTTTAGGTGACGATGGGGAATTCAATGCTGGATCTGGCAGGAGTTTATCCCGCTCTAACGACACCGTTCGCGACGGATGGTTCGGTGTCGCTCGAAGGCATGAAGCACAACATTGGCCGCTACAACCAGACGGCGCTCGCGGGGTATGTAGTGCTCGGCTCCACGGGAGAATCCGTGCTGCTGCGGTCCAAGGAAATGGACGGCATATTTGGCGCGGTGAAAGAGACGGCGGCGCCTGGGAAAAAACTCCTCGCGGGTTGCGGTTCGGAATCCACCGCGGAAACCATTGAACGAACGCAGCGAGCGGCCGCTCTCGGCTATGACGCCGCCCTCGTGAAGACTCCTTATTACTACAAACCCGCTTACAAACCGGAAGTGCTTATCGCGCATTATCGTCGCGTTGCAGATGAATCCCCTATCCCGGTAATGCTTTATTCCGTGCCGATCTTTACCGGATTGGCGCTCGAGGCGCCTGAGACTATCGCGCTCGCCGAACATCAAAACATTATCGGTATAAAGGACAGCTCTGGAAATGTTCACCGTATTTCCGAGATGATCGCGGGCGCGCCGGCACAATTTCAGGTCCTGGTAGGCGCTGCGGCCACGGTGTTTCCGTGCCTTGCGGTGGGTGCGTGCGGGGCCATTTTGGCGTTGGCAAGCGCGCTTCCGGAGAAATGCGCGACGCTCTACGAGCTCTTCCGCCAGGGTCAATGGGAACAAACGCGCGAACTGCAAAAGGTATTGCTGCGGGCCTCTAACCAGATCGTCTCGAAGTTTGGCATCGCCGGGGTCAAGTACGTTATGGATCAGCGCGGCTATCGCGGCGGGAATCCGAGGCTACCATTGCAGCCACTTAGCGACGAGCATAAGTCGCGAATCAGCTCAATTTTGGCCACCATTGAACAGCCCATTATGGCTTCGGCGTGATCTGTAAAAATTGGGCCCTTTGATGAGACGTTTCCGCGCGGGTATCATCTAACGGCTCATGGACTGTCGTGCCCTCGCGTCCCACAAGCTCCCCCACCAGTCGAAGCTCTTCCTCGAATATTTAAACAATTTTTCAAAGGTGCAGGCGTTTTATGCCCATGCGCCAAAGCTGTCTTCCGTTACTGCAGTGGCCCGCGAATTGGATTTTCCCAAGGAGCGTCGCAGCGCAGTCGCCGCAACCCTGCGCGCACAAAACACGGCGTTTGGCGCCGGTCCCGCGGTTTTCGAAAATCTTGAGCGCTTGGAAAAAGGGGCTGTGGCGATTGTCAGCGGCCAGCAGGTCGGACTTTTTAGCGGTCCCGCGTATTCGTTTTATAAGGCGTTGAGCGCGATTCAAGTTGCAAATGAAGTCACGCGCTCAGGGATTGAGGCCGTGCCGGTCTTCTGGATGGCCACCGAAGATCATGATGTTGACGAAGTGCGCCATGTGAGTTGGTTTCAAGAAGGGCAGCTGAAGCGCTTCGAGCTTGCCGCGCCTGATGAGAAGGATGCCGGCCGCCCAGTCGGGAAAATATTGCTGGGCGCGCAGATCGACGAACAAGTTCACGAAGCTGCGGAATTGCTGGTCAAGCAAGGCAGCGTTCTCTTGGCCCAGTTCTTGAAGGAGAGCTACAACCGCGGCGAAACGTATGGCAGCGCGTTCGCCAAATTATTTGCGAGATTATTTTCGCAGCAAGGCCTCATTCTTCTTGATCCGCTGGACCCGGCTTTGCACCGTGTCGCGGCTCCCGTTTATCGCCAGGTTATCGAAGATCGTGACGCGCTAAATGAAAAATTGTTGCGGCGCGGCAAAGAACTGGAAGCGGCGGGATTTTCCGCACAAGTGAAAGTTACCGCGAAAAGCACATTGTTGTTTTACATGGGCAATCAGTGCGGTGACAAGGCGCAGGCGAGCGACGGTGTGCGAAAAGCGATTGCAGCGACGGGCCACGGCAAGTTTCAAGCGGGTGAAAAGCAGTGGGCCAGTGCGGAGTTGCTGAAAGCTATCGAAACCACGCCGGAGGATTTTAGTCCCAGTGCGCTTTTACGCGCTGTGGTCCAAGACTATTTACTCCCTACCGTCGGGTACATTGGGGGAGCCGCAGAAATTGCTTATTTTGCGCAATCTGAAGTGGTGTACAAGCACGAGCTCGGACGCATGCCGGTGATATTGTCGCGCCCGGACTTCACGCTGGTGGATATCAAGGCTGCCAAATTACTGCGGGCCTACAAGCTTACTGTGGAAGATATTTGGGCTGGCTCGCAGGAAGTCCGCCGCAGAATGGAGCTCGCGTCTGTTCCGAAGGACCTGTCCCGCGACTTTGATCGCAACCACAAACAAGTGGTGAAAATGCTGGATCAGTTGCACGAAGAGCTGAAGAAGCTTGATCCTACGTTGCAAGGAGCAGTTGACACGGCTCGCAAAAAGATTGACTACCAGATCGATAAGCTCCGTCGCAAGACCGGGCGCGCGCAGGACGCCAAAGTGACTCTGCTGGCGGTATATGAAAACTTCCTCGAGCAATTGCTCTACCCCCACAAAGTCCTGCAATCGAGGGAGCTTTGTCTGTTGCCATTTCTGGCTCGGTGGGGTCCGGGCGGACTGACGGAGTTGCAAAAACTGTGCGGCAGTAAAAATCTTGGCCGTCACTGTATAGTGCAGTTGTCATAGCCGTCGCGAAACCTGGTGCCTGGTGCCGACCCACGCGCTGAAAGTAAAAACCACTCGCCGCACGCAGCTAATTAACGTAACGCAACAGGTCCAGCAAGTGGTTGGCAATTCTCGGGTGGCCAGCGGCGTTTGCTATGTGTACGTGCCGCACACGACCGCGGCGATCATGATCAACGAATGCGCGGATCCCGATGTGGCCAGAGATCTTGAGGGCGCGTTTGATCGCTTGATCCCCTTTGAAGGGCCTTACCGGCACGCCGAGGGCAATTCTGATTCGCACATGAAGTCCGTGCTGGTGGGTGCAAGCCAAACGATTTTTGTGGAAGACGGGAAGCTGCAAATGGGGCGTTGGCAGGGCATCTTCTTTTGCGAGTTCGACGGCCCGCGTGATCGACATCTCCAAGTGAAAGTTATCCCGGAACAGTCCTGATTTCCCCGCCGCTAAAGCCTAACCCCGCCTGCGCGCAATGCGGCGCTGTGTTAAAGTTTTTGTGCAAATGACCAGCCTTGGCATCTACGTCCAGGTCCCTTTCTGCCAAACGAAATGCACGTACTGTAATTTTCATACGGGCGTCGTCTCTTCCTCGCGGTTTGCCCCGTATGTGAGCGCTGTTCGTCGTGAAATGAAGACTCATCGGGATTTGTACTTGTCTGCAGGCATCGAGTTTGTTCCCGCGATAGCGGAAAACGCCAAGGTGGACACGGTTTATATTGGCGGCGGCACGCCAAGCTTGATTGAGCCCGCGCATCTGCAAAATCTTCTGGACACCATCCGCGATTCGTTCGGCTCCGATCCATCTGAAGTGACGCTCGAAGCTGATCCCGAAACCGTTGACGCGCAGAAGGCCTCCGCGTGGGCCCGAGTCGGAATTAATCGCGTGAGTATCGGCGTGCAATCTTTTTCTGACGCCGAGCTGGCCGCTTCCGGGCGCATGCACCGTCGCGCGGATATTTATCGCGCTGTTCCTATTCTTCGCGAGGCGGGCATTGCGAACATCGGCTTCGACTTGATTGCCGGGTTGCCACTGCAGACGCCAGAAAGTTGGCTTCAATCCGTGGGCCGGCTGATCGAATTGGCTCCCGAGCATGTTTCCGTGTACATCCTGGAAGTGGACGAGAAGAGCCGTTTGGGGAGTGAGCTTTTGAAAGGCGGCAAGCGTTACAGCGCGGGCGCGGTGCCCAGCGAAGATCAGATGGCCGAATTTTATGAGCTGGCGCAGAGTTCATTTTCTGCCGCGGGCTATCACCACTATGAAATATCCAATTGGGCCAAGCCGGGGTTCGAATCCCGCCACAATTTGAAATACTGGCGCCGCGAAGCTTACCTGGGGTTTGGCGCGGGCGCGCACTCCTTCTCAGGCGTGCAACGATGGGCTAATGCGCATGACGCGGCAGATTACGTGAATGCGATGCAAAACAACCTTTTGCCCGTTGAGCAACTGGAACGATTGACGCCCGAGGCCGCGCTAGAAGAAGAATTGTTTTTGGGTTTGCGGCAACTTGATGGCATTGACGTGTCGCGAATTGAAAAGGATTACGCCGTGAAACTGGCGTCGCGCTTCGATCCGCTGGCGTCTTCTGGATTGTTGGAATGGAAGGGCTCGGTAGTTCGACTGGCGCCTTCACGGCTAAGCGTTTCGAACGAGGTTTTTGTGGAACTCCTGAGATAAAGATCGGGATTTCGATCTCGCAATGGAGGTTGAGTTTTGAGCGCAACAGAAACAGACCCAGTGATGGCTATGAACTCCCGAACCTCAGTACCGCAGTTGAATGTGGTCGATTTGCGCAGCGACACGGTGACGCGACCAACGCCGGAAATGCGCCGCTCCATGGCCGAAGCCGAAGTCGGTGACGATGTGTACGCGGAAGATCCGACGGTAAATCTGCTGGAGCGCGAGGCTGCAGAGCTTTTCGGCAAAGACGCGGCGTTATTCGTTCCGACTGGATGCATGGGAAATCTCATCTCGATCAAAGTATGGACACATCACGGCGACGAGGTGATCTGCGAAGAGCGGAGCCATGTAAATTTGTACGAACTGGCGTCTATGTCGGCTGTGGCGGGCTGCATGCCGCGGATTGCGCGCGGTGAAGACGGCATTTTGTCGTGGGCGCTGATCGAAGCGGTGATTCGGCCGCACGCTTATTACGATTCGCAAACGGCACTGGTTTGCTTGGAGAACACCCACAACATGGCCGGCGGCATGTTGTATCCCACCGCGACTGTCGATGAGATTTGCGATCACGCTCACGCCGTTAATTTGAAAGTTCATCTGGACGGCGCCCGCGTTTTCAACGCTGCGGTGGCGCTAGGTGATTCCGTCGCGAATATGACTCGCGGATGTGATTCGGTGATGTTCTGCCTGTCTAAGGGACTGGGCGCGCCAGTTGGCTCCATGGTGGTTGGTTCGCGTGCGTTTATAGAGAAAGCGCGGGTGTACCGCAAAATGTTTGGTGGCGGGATGCGTCAGGCTGGCGTTATCGCCGCCGCGGGCCTGGTAGCCCTGCGAAAGTCTCCGTCACGTTTACATATCGATCATGAAAATGCGCGATTTCTGGCCGAAGGGCTTGCGAAGATTCCTCAATTGAAAATCGATGCGGCGAAAGTGCAGACCAACATCGTGATCTGCGATTGTTCACAAACTGGGAAGACGGCAGTGGAGTTTTGCGAGGAGTTGTATCCGCATGGGGTCTGGGCGCAGGACACGGCATTGCATTCTGTGCGTTTTGTTACGCATTGCGATGTCAGCCGCGAGGGAATCGAAAGCGCGCTGCCGATCATACGCCAGGTTGCGGCGAACACCAGGAAGGCTAAAGCATGAAAATTACCGCCGTTCGCCGGCAGTCGATACTCGGATGTGTGTGCGCAGGTCTGTTCTTGGCGCAGATGATGTCGGCGCAAGAGCATGCGCCGGTGAAACTGGAAGGCCCTGCGCCGACGAGAGAAGAGGCCAAAGCATTTCTTGATGACGCCGAGGTGCGACTTTTTGATCTGGGAAATAAAGCGCAGCGTGCTGCCTGGGTACAAGAAAATTTCATTACCGATGACACCAACCAAATCGCGGCCGATGCGGGCGAGGTCGTGAACACGCTCACCGTCGAGCTGGCGAAAAAGGCGCATCGCTTTGACAGTCTCCAGCTGCCACCCGAGATGGCGCGAAAAATGTTGCTGGTGAAATTGTCTATCGGTTTTCCCGCGCCTTCGAACGCCGCGGAGCAAAAAGAATTGGCAACGATTTCCACCTCGTTGGCCGGGGATTATGGCAAGGGCAAGTGGTGCCCCGCCGCTGGCGTGGATGCCACGTGCCTGGACATCACCGCCATTGAACACCTTTTGGCTACCAGTCACGATCCAGAAGAATTAAGGAACGCATGGATCGGGTGGCACGCCATTGGCGCGCCCATGCGGCAGCGTTATGCGCGACTCGTTGAATTGGGAAATAAAGGCTCGCGTGAACTGGGATATTCGGATGTGGGCGGGATTTGGCGGTCGATGTACGACATACCTCCCGACCAATTCGCAAAAGAAACGGATCGGCTCTGGGAGCAACTGCGGCCGCTTTATCAGTCTTTGCATGCTTACGTTCGCGGACAACTGGCAAAAAAGTATGGCGCGGCGCTGGTGCCCGCGAAGGGACCAATTCCTGCGCAGCTGCTGGGAAATCCCTGGAGCCAGGAATGGAACAACGTTTATTCGTTGATGGATTCGCCCAAGCCGGCGCAAAGTTACAACCTCACAAAAATCTTGCAGGATCGCCACACCGACGCGCGTGGGATGGTGAAGTACGGCGAAGGATTTTTTACTTCTCTGGGATTCGCGCCGTTGCCACCGACGTTCTGGGAACGCTCGTTATTTACCAAGCCCCGCGATCGCGAGGTGATCTGCCACGCCAGCGCATGGGATGTGGATTCGAAAGAAGACTTGCGCATCAAGATGTGCATTCAGATTACCGAAGAAGATTTTCGCGTGATTCATCACGAGCTTGGTCACAATTTTTATCAGCGCGCGTATGAGAACCAGCCGCCACTGTTTCAAAACAGCGCCAACGACGGTTTCCACGAAGCGGTGGGCGACACCATCGCGCTGTCGGTCACGCCTGATTACTTGAAGAAAATTGGACTCATAGAAACGGTTCCGGCCAGTTCCGAAGACATAGATTATTTACTCCAGCAGGCGCTGGAAAAAGTTGCTTTTCTACCGTTCGGGTTGCTGGTGGATAAGTGGCGATGGGAAGTCTTCTCCGGCCAAGTGAAGCCCGAGGAATACAACAAAGCATGGTGGGATTTGCGGCTTAAATATCAGGGAATAGTTCCTCCGG
>DATHGV010000079.1:0-3097 GCA_035490135.1 Candidatus Methylomirabilota bacterium | reverse complement strand
ATTGACGCAGCGACGGGAACTGATACCAGTGCTTTGTCGGATCGCCCAGAATCCACTTAATGATTCCAGAGTCGTAATCAATCGCAATAACAAAGTTTTCCCGGCTGGAAACGATGAGTGAGTTATCAGAGCTGCGGTAGGCGCTGGCGTTGTTGTGAAACCAATCGGTGGGCGCGGGATGGACGAATTGGCTTGGATCGTCCCCACCGGCAATCATCGCGGCGCTGATGATCTCCGCCAGATTCCAGGTCCGGAGCACATTGCCGGAGGCGCCGACCTCCAGATTGACGCTCTCAGTCTGGTCGACGGTATCGACGTCGAGGATCATTCCCTCCCGGCCCGGGTCAATATTGTGATGGAAGCCGGTGACACCAATCCCGCTGTAGTCGGCCACAGGTGACGTCACACCATCGAACTCAGTGCGAAGAAGCGAGGTGCCGGAGGTAAGGTAAAATGCATTGTCGAAGAGCATGCAGTTTTGGGCCCCTACTCCTGCCGTACCGACCCAGCGGATTTCGGCGTCACTGTCGATAATGATGGGCGTGTTAGGATCGGCGTAGTTCTTCAGAAGGATGAAGTCGTAGCTCAGGGTGCTGCCTGGTAACCGCGGCTGAACGACGGTTGGATTGGAGTACGTGCCTCCGTCATAGGCAGGCGTCGTGATGGTGATGTGGAATCCATTGTTCCGGTGAAATCGGCCGCTGAAACCCAAGCTGATTATGACGCGGTTTGGGCGCCCGGCGTAGAGACCGAAGACCGGGATGGTTACTTTGCCAGTTTGGGAATCGAAATAACCCCGCGCTTCCAAATAAGATCGCGCATAGCGGACCTTGATCGGCCGCGTGGCCGACCGCGTCTTTGGCCAAATCTGGAACTGGGCGGACTCAAAGCCGGCGACATCACTGACGCGGGCGTGGACGAAACGGATGAATGGCGTTGGACCTTCGAACACCTCAACGTCCCCAACCATCTGCCCGGGCTCGGCTGTCGTGCGTTCATGCCGCCTTTTTATCGGAGGGCACGAGGAAATGCAAACTAATTCAGCAATGATCCGTGGCTGTGTCTCAGCCGTGGATTCCCTCGGGCGAACGATCTTCACCGTGGACGCGCACCGCAATGAAAATCAGCGGTTCATCGTTCGAGCAGATGAAAAATTGACCGCTTTTCTGGCGCTTAAATCGATAATCGTAAGGGGATCGCTGAAACTGATTCGTAGGAGCAAAACCGTTTCGCCGTGCGCGAGGGCAACTTGCCGGACGTGAGTTGTCAGAAGATCGCAGCTAACAAGTTCGCGCCCGTACATGGCGTACAAGCTAAAAGTGGCCGTCCAACGAACGGCCACTTGGTATCCGAGCTGAAGGAGGGTCGGAACGCTCGACCAGTTAACTCATTAGGAAGCGTCGCGCCATAGTAAGCGCACCGAGAGCTGCCCCGAGCAACATTACCGTCGTGCCGCCGTCCGGAACAGCACCATTGCCGTTAAAGAGTATCCACCCGGAAAGGCCATACCCTAGGGGGCCAAATGCAGGAATCGTGACGATCCCACTTAAGTTACCGACGTACCAAACTTGAGAATTATCGTTTTGGCCGTCGTACTTCGCAAACAGGTATGAATATGTACCTACAGTCCCGCCAAGATCTATAGTCGTACTGGTACCGCTTACAGATCCCGCCGCGTTCGCAGTGGGCAAGGAAGCGAACAGATTAGTTGACCGGTTGATCGTCTGTCCTCCGAAAGTACCAGAACCGCCAGGAGCCAAGGCAATCATAAAATTGATATAGCTTGCTACGTCAGCGGGATCGGCTGGTGCCCCAGGCGTAATAGTGCCCACAACGTGCACATCATTAAACGTCAGGTCTGTAGTAAGAGGAATATTGCCCCCCAAAGCGATCCTGTTGGCGCTGGCATTGTGGCTGAATGCAAGCATTGCGGCGCAAACAGCCGCAGAAACCAGTGCGAGTTTATTTATACGAACGATGTTTAGTTTCATAGCTAATGGTCTAATAAGCATACACTGTGCCATAGCCAAGCGTGTTCGAGAAACGTTAGTAAGCATTTACCTACTAACGAGTTAACAGATTAATGTATTCCACGAATAGGGCTGGTCACTGGAGCGGAATCGTAAGATATTCTGACATAAGGGCTCTTGAGGATTGGCAGCAGCCGCGGAAGACAAATTACGGGAATCGTAAAATATTCCGACGCAATGGATTCCGACGAGTGGCAGCAGCCCGGAAGACAAATTACGCGGAATCGTAAGATATTCCGACGATTCGGTTTAGTGGGAAGCCCGCGGGATGATGCGAGTAGACAGCCACCACTCTTTCAACTCGCCCGCGTGCTCGTGCGTTTCGATCACATTGCCCGCCTCATCATAAACGCGGATCCTTGCAACGTGTGAGCGACTGTAAAGCTTCGCATAGTCGATTGCATTATTGATTGCATCCGGCCCGCCGGACAACACCGCACATCGAAGCGGGAGCACCTCGGAGATTAGATTAACGCCACAATCATCTTTACGGGGACGGATTTCGTAAACGTGCGCAGGATTCATCGATGTCATGGCGGTCGCGTCATTTGCCACCCTGCAACAAAAAAGCGATCTCTGTCAACGTCAAAAAGCCATGGCAGTTTGGCATGGTCGGTGACTGTCACAATTTTTTGCGAAGGTTTAACACTTTCAGTTTTACTTTTATTTTCGTGCATCGGTCCGGCTGCTTGATAGGGAAACGGTGAGGGAAGGATTCGAACCCTCGGTCGAAAGCGAGGGAGGAAAAATGAGGCGCTCTATCCATACTCGAGCCTTTATCCGGCTATTTTGTACGGCGGCAAGCGTTTTTTGAGGTCACTAGAGATTACATCAGAATAGTAGTACGCCGCTTTTAACCTGTGAGAACATGCGTCAGATCAAATGAGGAGAAACGAGAATACTCATTAGGCAGCGATGCCATTGATGCGCTCTACCAACTGAGCTAAGACCCCGTAAAAGGAATCCCAACTTCCAATTGCCAATTGCAACGAAGAAAAGCGTTCAACGTGGGACGACGGGCAGAACCGCGGCGAAGCGCAGAGCAACGCTTAAACGCCGCTTACCAC
>DATHGV010000078.1:0-7095 GCA_035490135.1 Candidatus Methylomirabilota bacterium | reverse complement strand
AACAATCAGAACTAGGCGCATTAATCTCCGCGCCACAGACCGTCAAGAAAAACTCATTCGCACTGGCGCCGAGACGACTGGCCTCAGCGTGACGAACTTTATCCTGGATAGCGCCTGTTTACAGGCAGAACGCGTGCTTGCCGACAAACGCGAGTTCATCGCTTCTCCTAAACAGTGGAAGACGTTTGTCGAGGCCCTCGACAGACCGGCTCAGATAAAACCAGAGCTAGCTCGCCTTTTTTCCGAAACTGGCATCCTAGAGCGCGAGTCTCGGAAGTGACGAGCAGTTCTCCGCACGAAAATAGACAGCCTCTTTCTGTCATTGAGAAACTGACGAAGGATCATGACCCTTCATCGTTTGACTGCGGAAAATCGTCCCTCAATGATTGGCTCCGCCGATTCGCCCTCACAAACCAACAGAATGACTCGGCTCGCACCTACGTCCTTCATCGAGCTGGTAAGGTTGTCGGCTATTACTCTCTCTCCGCAGGCTCAGTCCGCAGCGAAGAGTCGCCGGCGCGCATCGCAAAAGGACTCGCAAGGCATCCGATTGGCGTCATTTTGCTTGCGCGTCTTGCAGTTGACCACACTGAACACGGAGCGGGGCTTGGCAGGACTATGCTGGTTGACGCTTTGTCGCGAGCTATGACCGCAGCCGATGCGATCGGGGCGAGGGCGATGTTGGTTCACGCCATTGACGAAGACGCTGTGGCCTTCTACAGAAAATTCGGATTTGAACCCTCACCGCTTGATCCCAAACAACTCATGCTGCTTATGAAGGACCTCCGCGCAACCCTGCAGTCAGTTGGTTTGGGTTAAGATCGTTCATTGAGGATCGTAGTCGAACCTTGCGCAGTTATTGCCGGGCAGGTGCGTCGTTTTCCCAATGCGGGCCCAATACCCAGTATCGTTCAGTGGTCCAGCCCAAAAATCTGCGTGCCTCACCATTTTTTCCACCCACAACCGAACCCACAATCCGCGATCTTGTTGAGTCCCGTTGTTTTCGTAATCAGAGCCGAATAACCAGCTGTACTCGCGATTGAATTGGCTCGCGCTTTCATCCCAACTTCTAAGGCTGCAGTCGCGGCTTTTAAAGCGCTAACGTTAATCAAGTGGTTTATCAACGCGAATGGTTTTCATTTCGGTGGCTGGGTGGCTCGGGCCGACACCTTCTACGATCTAAAGTCGGGTGGTCTGGCTACGATTCCCATTTCCAGTTGGCGAATTGCTCGCGAAGGGCTATTTTTTTGAATTTGCCGACGGAGGTTCGGGGGATAGCGACTACGAAGACGAAAGCGTCAGGGAGTTGCCACTTGGCGAAAGATTTTGCGAGAAAGGAGCGCAACTCCTCGGCGGTAGCACGAAAACCATCCTTCAGCACGATGGCGGCCAGTGGCCGCTCTTGCCATTTCGGATGGGGAATGCCGACCACGCACGCTTCTTTGACGGCCGGATGACCCATTAATGTGTTTTCGAGATCGACGGAACTGATCCACTCGCCGCCGGACTTCACCAAGTCCTTCGCACGGTCTACGATCTTGACATATCCTTCCTCGTCGATGGTGGCGACGTCTCCGGTACGGAACCAGCCATCTGTCGTCCAGCGGTGCGCCTGATCGGGGGAATCGTGGTAACTTGCGGCGATCCACGGACCGCGGATTTCAATCTCGCCAGAAGTGTCCCCATCCCAAGGAACTTCGCCGGGCACGTCCATCGGAGCGTCCGATCGCATTAAGCGAATTTCGACAAATGGTGCGGGCCAACCCTGCTTGGCACGGGCTTCATATTTTTTATCGTCGGGCCAATCGCGCATGTGCGGCCGGAGTCCTCCGGAAGTTCCGATGGGAGTTGTCTCGGTCATGCCCCATAGATGCTTGATCTGCAGGCCGAAACGATCGAGCTTCCGGATCAGCTCGAGAGGCGGAGCGGTGCCTCCGCAGACGATGCGAACGGGGGCGGCGAATTTCCATCGAACAGGTTCTTTTTCCAGGGCCTCCAGAACACCGATCCAGACGGTGGGAACCCCGCAGGCTATGGTCACACGCTCATTGACCATCAAATCCAGAAGACTTTCCGGGTCCACGTTCGGACCGGGAAGCACCAGGCGGGCTCCTAGCATCGTTGCTGAAAAAGGGAGGCCCCAGGCATTAGCATGGAACATAGGAGCGACCGGCAGAACAGTGTCGGAGAAGCTCATTCCAAAAACTTCTGCAAGTCCGGACGCAAAGGAATGCAGCACCAGCGCGCGGTGGGAGTAGATGACACCTTTCGAGAAACCAGTGGTTCCGGAGGTATAGCACATCACCGCGCCGTCATTCTCGTCGATCTTCGGATAACAAAAATCATCGTCGGCCTCCGCAAGCATGTCCTCGTAATTCAGGAATCCTTGGGGGACACCGTCACATCCATAGGGCACGACAATGACATGCTCGAATGGGGCATCCTGATGGAATCTCTCATAAACCGGCAAGAGCACATCATCAATTAAGAGGAAGCGATCGCCGGCATGCTTCGCGATCACTGCAATTTCGTGCGGGTGAAGACGCAGATTCAAGGTATGCAGGATGCCACCGCCGCATGGAACGCCGAAAAAGGCTTCGAGATGTTTGGAGTGGTTCCACATCATGGAGGCGACACGGTCACCACGCTTCATTCCAAGTTTCGTCAGCGAACTGGCAAGCCGCCGGGCCCGGGAATGGAATTCGCCGTAGCAGGTGCGAGTGATGGACTTGTCCGGCTTTTGCGAAACGATTTCGACGCGCGGAAAGATTCTTCGGGCGCGCTCCAGAATCGTGGGCAGCGTCAACGGAAAGTCCATCATAGTACCGCGCATAAAACTCCTGAGGCAGGGACGAAGGTTGGCGCATCCTACCATTAAAACAAGATCAACTTTACCGCCGGCATGAGGCTACCACGCGGGCCGACGGGGCCCATGATTAGTAATCGAGGCGATTAATCGACTGTTGGGGTCGACAAGAGATGACCAGGAATCCGGTCGATCTCTTGGGGAAGTGATCGTGCACTCGACAAAAAAAAACACGGACGTCGCGGCCGGCATTCGAAGTTCGTTAGACGGCGGGATGATAAAGACGCGAGAAGTGCAGTTAGGGGATATTCGGCTGAACTTTTAAGCTTCCAATTCACTTGTGCAGTAAGGCTGACAAATCCTAACGAGGGACTAGCTGCTGCGTGAAACTTCCACTACCTGGTGGACTTTACCGGCGCGCTTGTTTGCATAGAGGGCGTCATCAGCTCGCTTCAAGAAATCCTCAGTCGATTCACCCACTTTAAAATCCGTCCACCCAGCAGAAAAGGAAAGGGCGATGAGCTGACCGTTACAGTCGACATTAACTCCTCGCAACCGGCCCAGGACATGACGCACTTCATCGGGCCTGCACTCCGGTAACAACACCAGGAATTCATCCCCTCCCAGACGTACGGCTAAGTCGGAACCGCGAATGGCTTTGCTCAAGCGTGCAGCGAACTGCCTAATGAGCTCATCGCCAGCGGCATGACCAAACTTGTCATTGAGACTTTTTAGGCCGTTCAAGTCTAGCAGCAAGATCGTCAGCGGGCGGCCGTGCCGTTGTGCGCGAGAAATCTCTTCGGCCAGACGCTGTTCTCCTGATCGCCGATTGTTAAGACCCGTTAGCGGGTCAAGCACGGCAAGCTTATACACTTCTTCGGTACGTACTTCCATCTTGCTTAAAGCTTCCACTTGATCGCTCAGCTTGCTCTGAATCCGATGAATCAGCAGCTGCTGGTAAACGGTGTAAACGTTGAACAGCAACACGAGGCCCACTAACCCGCGAATGGCGAGATTCAAGTGAAATGAATAGAGCGCTTCAGTTTCCGATAATAAGCCGGGAAACGCAAAGGAAGCGACACCCAGCGTCAAGAGCAGGGTCACCATCATACCCGATGACCACAGCCACCACTGACGCCGTGCGATCCGGCGGATGTTTGCCCGGATCTGCTGTGCGCCCAAAGGAACAAGAGATGCGGGAGGATGCGGCTCCAACGGAATCACGGCACCTCCAATAAATAGGGGTACATCTCGATTAAGACCCTGGAATTGCTCGTTGGCAACAAGTAGTCACGGGGCTGTTTCCAAATCTTAAATCGGAACCTCCATTTTGATTTCCGGCCGACCGACACCCAATGCTTTCGATTCGTTGCTTAAATTGTTTTCGACTTAGGGGCCCGATAGGTCGTTATTGCACAGCACGAAGCGAATCCCTCCACCGACAAACGCGAGAACAACGCCGCTTTTAATTAGTAGATTTCAGCGGATACCCACGAGGCGAAGCTGAGCGAGGAAGACATGGAATCTAGACACCATCAGGAGCCGCAGTGATTTCGCGAGTTGGACGGGACGAAGGAGCCGTAGCACTGCAAGTGCCTGGCGATATCAGGGACGACCAAGTCGATGTTGTCCGCGTGTGCCGAAGGCATCCATGCTCCTGCAGGGCATAACCGCCAGTGACGAGGTGAGGGATCTCGGCGTGAAACAAAGCGCGGACTGCTTTATCAAGCGTCTGTTCGAGCGAGTGAGCGGCTTCCAACCGCATCGTTCGGCCCAAACCATTGTTGTTGATCCCGACACAGCTTTTGAGGTGCGGTTGCATGCAGGTGGATCCGCTCCAAGTGAGCCGGTGGGAGACTGAACGTCCGATGTTGTGAGCGGGTCGACGGCCGAGAACAGCCTTGCGGTTGCCGCGAAGCGATTCCTATTCGGGTCCTCGCCATTTGATTGAGGATGAACGACGCGACCGGAGTTCTGATAAGTTCCTGCTGAGGATACGCCCAGTGATAGAAGCTCGGTTTCCGGCATAAGGGTGACCAATGCTTTCGCCCCAAAAGCTTTGATAGCCTCCATATCATCATCTAGGTTGCGGTCCCAAGCACCAGAATGCGCATCAGTCTGCTTCTTGCCAGGGCAAAATGTTAGGCCAATAAGTCCGCAATCTTTGCCGACAGCTAAAGGATCAATTCTCAGTGGATGCGATGTACTCGTCTTTGGTGGACGCATGAGAAAGTCGATTCCTCTTAGTTCAATGAGCGGCGCCCTTTTTTCACTCGGATCGGACGGTAAGCAATGCAAGTCGGCATGTTAATGCGCAACTTTATGCTCATGCAAAGCGTTAGCAAAAGATTTGATCAGTTCAACGTGGGCCACTTTTCGACGCCAAGCTTCAGGTATTTCATCCTCTCCATAGTAAGCACCCGCGAGCTGACCATAGACTGCTCCGGTTGTATCCGCATCGTCTCCGAGGTTAACGGCAAGCAGACACCCATCACGGAATGAATCGCTTCGATAAAAAGCCCAAAGTGCCGCCTCAAGGCTTTTTACCACGTAGCCGGTGCCTTTTATTTCTGGCGGTTTCAACCGTTTGAAGGAGCCCGCGGCAATTTCGTCGATCTCCTTTACCAGGCCATTGTTTCGCCAATATTCTTGCACCGGCGAATAACGATCTGACAACAATTCTTCCTTCGAGGTGCCGCGTATTGATGCGACTATCAGTCCCCCAAAGTATCTACATGCGTCAATTGCGGTCGCAGCTCCGTGAGTTGTCCGGGAACTCTCACCAGAACGTTCGATTGCTTCTAGCGGTCTTTGGACGTAGAAAAGCGGAACAGGAGCCAATCGCATCAATGAGCCATTTCCGGCTGTAGACGGCTGCAAGAGCCCACTGTAAGGTTCACCGGTTTTTGCAAATTTCTCCAACGCAGCTCGGACTGTTCCACCGATATCAAAGGCCCGGCCATTGCTAGACAGATGGCCGTCCTTTTTCCAACGCGTATATCGTTGCAGCTGATCAATTGGATCGAAACCCCGCTTCTCGATCAAACTCTCGGCCAAACATAAAGCCATCGAAGTGTCGTCAGTCCATTCGCCTGGTTTGAGCTGGAAATGACCTCCGCCCACCATGCCATCAATCTTCGCGAATGATCCCGGGGGTTTGAATTCGAGAGTGGTTCCGACGGCGTCCCCGATTGCGAGGCCGAGCATCGCACCTCTAAATTTAGACTCCGTTTTCATACGTAATCTGCCTCTAGATCATTTTCCGGTTATCTTGTCGCCGGCAACCTCTTCACGTTTATCCCAGGAAGCTTTTGCTTGTGGTGCTGCGGTTTCCTCACGCTGCGACAAGATTGACGCGGAACAGAATGGACCAACTCGGGGTACTTTGAAAAGAATAATCAGGAAGCGCAGGTCGTGAGCCTTAACGGAGTTCTCGCGAGTCAGGCGGTAACGGAAGTTTCTTCAGCTACTGACTGGTTTCCGTGGCGCAAGTTTGCGTCGGGTAGATCTACAACTCTCGGGCTCGTCCACGGTCCGTGGGTACAAGAAATTCGACGGTGTCTCCGGCGATCTGAATGAATGGGGCGGCGCTCGTCGGACGGATTGTCCTCACTGCAGGAATACCTTGGGGTACCGGAGATCTTTTGTTCACTCCTATTTCTTCGCAGCTTTCTTCGCACCGCACGAATACAGCTTGAACGATGCGATCCTTGGGGTTGAGAGGGGGTTAAATGAAAAGCGCCGGCCCGCGAGGTAGCGCTTCTCCTGGGGGTCGCATCGCTCCGGCGGCCAAACCAGAAGCGAAGCGATCCGTTTAACCCCTCCCGATTCCATCTACTTCAAACTGAAACGCATCTCGTCAAATCAATCAGCTCGCTTCTGCGCAATCCGCAACCAAGCAATAGGGCCAGCATCGCTAGTTGCCTGTGCCGGTGAGACTGACGATGTGCGGGCTGCCCGCCGCGTTGTCGGTGATGGTGATCGCTCCGGTCCGTGTTCCCGTGGCCGTAGGGGTAAAGGTCACGCTGATGGTGCAGTTGGCCCCCGCCGCGATGGAAGTGCCGCAGGTATTGGTCTGCGCATAGTCTCCGCCGGCCACGATGCTGGTAACGCTCAGCGCGGCATTCCCGGTGTTATTCAGCGTCACTGTCTGCGCCGCGCTGGTGGTGCCGACCAGTTGGCTCGCGAAAGTCAGGCTCGGCGAGGAAAGGCTCACGCTTGCGCTCCCGCCGCCCAAGGCTTTGTACGCCGTCAGGATATCCATCGTCGTGATGGAGGAGCTAAAAGTC
>DATHGV010000077.1:0-15929 GCA_035490135.1 Candidatus Methylomirabilota bacterium | reverse complement strand
CGCTCTTGCGAGCGTGGATACATTTTTCCAAGGGCTCCAGAACAGTTCGTTGCCTCCCCGCTCTGCCTTGTAGGCTACGTGCGATGGGACGCACGGTCTGATCGAGTTCCTCCTCTCCAGACAATCATTTTCAGCAGCTTTCCAGGTCGCACTAAGGGTTGCCGACAATCCGCGAAGTGACCTGATCGAAGCATTGTGAGTTGCTATGGCGATTTCACGCCAGCTACGCATGCCAGGGCAGAATCTGGCCAAACGAGCAAAGCCAGGCTGGTGTGGGACTAGCGGCGAGCGGCTTCACATGACGCTTACCGCCGGAGTTGTCAAACGCCAGTAATGCAAACTAACCAGCCGCCAACGATGCGGCTGCGGCGCCCAGCGGTTGCGCCTTGGCGCCCTTGATCAGGAGCCACAGCATGATCGCCAGTTCTCCGAGCATAGCGGGGAAGGCGCTGTTAAAGACCCTCGCCTCGTATTGCGGGAACAGTAAGCCCGTAAAGCTGACGGCCAGATAGGCGAAGCAGTTGATGATCAGCCAGACGCCCAGGATCCGGGGAAGGAAGCGTGACCGGTACACCAGCAGGCCGAAGGGAAAGAGCCATAGGCCCCAAAAGATCTCGTTGGCAACGACTCCACCGTGATGCAGACGGAGGAACAGCATGGCGAGGGCGTCGCGCTGCGGTTTGTCGAATACGGAGAGGAAATCGGCGCCACGCACGAGCAGGAGGGCAGCGACGTCGTTCAGCGTGTTGAGGAAGTAGATTGGCGTCACCATTAAACTCCCCAGGATCACCATCAGTCGAGCGAGGTCCTGGTCCACTCCCTTGAGCAGCCGGTACAGAGCCAGGGTGAGGAAGATAGCCATGGTCCCGGTGAGCAGGTCGCCGACGATTCCCAGACGGAAGAGCAACTCGTGCGCGGCAATGTTGTTGGCCGTCGCGGTCGCGTTCCCGGTCACGAACAAAGTGTTGGGAATATAGATGAGGCGGAGGGGAGCGCCTAACAGTGATAGATAGAGCAACCCTGCGACTCTCCCCGGATTGTGGGTCGAGCTCATGTTCGCTCCCTTGTAAGAGGCTAGTGTAAGGGTCTAGCCGGAGATACGGCGAAGGCTGCCAAAAAGTTTCGCCGCACGACGAAAACAGGCGTTGCGCTCGCAACCTCTGCAACCAGGTCTGGTCCCGATTCTGGTCGTATGACGGGCTATCCTGAAATAATCCCAAGGTAAGGCTTGCCGACAATACACCCAGTGCGCGGTGGCCGGATCTAATGGAAAAATGATGATTGCGAACCGTCGGGCCGGGAGTACTATCTAACCCAACTGGAAAAGAATAACGCATCTCGCCTACAGCTCTTTTCGAGATGTGGTAAGAAGATTGACCGGTAATAATCGACGATACGGAAGTTATCGCCTGGTCCTCAAATCGAAATGCGGAATACCGCCACTTCTGTGTGCAGCTTCTTATAGGCCCGCTTGAGTGCTATTGTTGGGCCGCGCCGTCCCGCAATCTATGCGAGCTAGCCTAAGCGCACTTAGGCCGCGAACCTGAACCAAAAACACGCGCAGTCCCGCTCGGCTAGCTCACAAATGCTGACGTTGGCCAGCCTGCCTTCCGTGCGCGATTATGAAAGGTCTGACCCTATTGGTATGATGCATATGAAATCGCTCGGATATCTCCGAACTCGGCGTGAGCAACCGGGGGTGAATTATTCTAATTCGTTGGCCTTCTGACCATCCGGAGTAGCTATGAATGGATTCTGGGAACGAGTAGCTATTGCTTTTCGGTGTTTCTTTTCAATTTTGTTCCACGGTGACATTCCGAACGACATAGTACAGAAGCGGGTCAAGCCTGGCGGCCAGGTTCCGCAGACTCCAGCAGCTCAAGCTTCGGTCTCTCGTCCGAAGGAGATGGAGCGGCCAGCCTCGGAAGCATTTGATCGCGCCGTGCAGATGCTCGCGCTGCTACAACGAGACGGGCGGCTCATCGATTTCCTGGCAGAGAACATCTCCCCCTATCCCGACGCGCAGCTTGGAGCCGCTGTGCGTACGATCCACGAAGCTTGCCGCAAGGTGCTCGAACGTTATGTAAAGCTGGAGCCGATTCTGAACTCCGAAGAGGATCAACCGGTGACCGTGCAAGGCGGTTTCGATCCGGCAGCCATCAAATTGCTAGGCAATGTGACGGGAGAGCCGCCAATTCGGGGTGTGTTACGACACAAGGGCTGGCACGTGAAGGAGGTGAATCTGCCGCCGTTGCCGCAGGGTTCCGGCCGGATGGTGATTGCGCCGGCTGAGGTGGAACTTTCATAGCGGCTGAGGCACATCTGCCACGCGGATGTGAATTTGAAGAGGAGATTTTCGTTGGTGGCCAAATACATTATCGGTATCGACCTAGGGACTACAAATTCGGCGCTGGCGTGCTGCGACGCCACTGCTGCCGAAGGGAAAAGTCAAATCGAAGTCCGCAGCATTCCGCAGCTTGTGGATCCGAACGAAGTCGCGGAACGCACGTTACTGCCATCGTTTCTCTACATCCCGGGCGAATTTGATTTTCCCAAAGGCAGCCTAGCCTTGCCATGGGAACCCGAACCGAAGCTTGTGATAGGCGAACTGGCGCGCAAACGTGGCGCGGAGAGTCCCAATCGCCTCGTCGCCTCCGCCAAATCCTGGCTCTCTTACGCTGCTGTGAACCGCACTGCGCCGATCTTGCCTTGGCAAGCGCCCGAGGAGGTGCCCAAGCTATCGCCGGTCGAAGCGTCATCGCAGTTCTTGCAGTACTTGCGCACTGTGTGGGATAGCGGCGAGGCGGGGGAGCAAAGGCAACTCGCTCTTGCGGAACAGGACGTGCTCCTCACTGTGCCCGCTTCCTTCGACGAAGAAGCACGCGAACTAACCCGGCGCGCTGCCGAACAAGCCGGTTATGACCATGTCACGCTGCTCGAAGAACCTCAGGCCGCCTTTTACGCATGGCTGGAAAGCCAGGGTGATGCCTGGCGCCACCGCATCAAAGTCGGCGACCTCGTTCTCGTGTGCGACATCGGCGGTGGCACGACTGATTTCAGCCTCATTATAGTTTCCGAAGAGAATGGCGAACTGACGCTGAAACGCGTCGCCGTTGGTGACCACATCCTGCTGGGCGGCGACAACATGGACTTGGCGCTGGCGCGCTTTCTGCAGCAGCGCCTGGAAGCCTCGGGCGATCGCATCGATATCTGGCAGTTGCAGGGCCTGTGGCATCGGTGCCGAATGGCCAAGGAAAAGCTGTTCGAATCGCCCAAGGCGCAGACTCGCCCAATCACATTGTTGGGCAAGGGGACGAAACTCGTCGGTGGCACCATTAAAACGGAACTGGCGCGCGAAGACCTCAATCAGATCCTGGTAGAAGGATTTTTCCCAAAAGTTGCAAGCGACGAACTACCTGCCCGCCAGCGCCGTGTTGGCTTTCAGGAGTTGGGGCTGCCGTACGCGGCCGATCCCGCCATCACCAAGCACCTGGCGCGCTTTCTCTCGGAGCAAGTTCGCAACAGTCCCGAGGCAGCGGGCATCCGCCGCGGCGGCAGCGGGCTTGCCTGTCCCACGCACATCCTGTTCAACGGCGGAGTGATGAAAGCGGCGGTGCTGCGCGACCGCGTAGTCGAAGTGCTGAATAGCTGGTTGCGACAAGAGGGGTTCGAGGCGCTCGGGATGGAGCAGATCCTGGAAGCTCCCGACTTGGAGCACGCCGTTGCGCGCGGCGCGGCCTATTACGGGAAGGCGCGGCGCGGGCGCGGCGTGCGTATCCGGAGTGGCGCCTCGCGCGCATATTACATCGGAATTGAAAGCTCAATGCCAGCAGTGCCCGGAATGGAAGCCCCAATTAAGGCGCTCTGTGTCGTCCCCTTTGGCATGGAGGAGGGCACGGAAGCCACGATTCCCGACAGAGAGTTTGGACTGGTGGTCGGCGAACCAGCCGAGTTTCGTTTCCTAAGTTCCAGCGTCCGTAAGCAGGACCAAGTCGGCCGCCTGTTGGAAGACTGGGGTGACGATATCGAGGAACGCAGCCCCCTGCAGGTCACTCTCAATCTCGATGGCCAGCTGGGAAAGATTGTACCGGTGCGACTCGAGACTCGCGTCACCGAACTCGGCACCCTCGAAGTCTGGTGCGTATCCCGCGACAGCCACCGCTGGAAGCTCGAGTTGAATATTCGCGAAAAGATCAAGCGGTGAGTCGTCGGTGTCTTCTCGTTATCTGATCGGAATCGATCTGGGCACGACAAATTCTGTCGTGGCGTACCTCGATACTCAGAACACCGCTGATGCGGCTTCCGTTGTTCGTGTGTTCCCCGTGCCGCAGTTGGTGGGACCGGGCGAAGTCCGCACGCTTCCCGCACTTCCTTCGTTTCTTTACTTCCCCACCGAAGATGAGTTGTCTGCCGGCGGCGTGAGCGCTACCTGGAATGAACATCCGGCAATGATCACCGGTGTGCTCGCGCGGGAACAGGGAGCGCTTGTGCCGAGCCGCCAGGTGTCATCAGCCAAGTCGTGGCTTTCCTATCCTGGCGTGCATCGTCGCGCCAAGATCCTGCCGGCGCAAGCGGAACCGCCGCAGCCGATGATTTCCCCTGTCGAAGCATCCGCACGCTACCTCATGCATCTGCGTGACGCGTGGAACGGCACAATTGGTAGTGATGAAGAAGCGCGTTTTGAGCATCAGGAAATCGTCCTCACCGTGCCGGGTTCGTTCGATGAGGAAGCGCGTGAGCTGACGGTCGAGGCCGCCCGCAGTGCCGGGCTCGAGAAGCTCACTCTGCTCGAAGAACCATTGGCCGCGTTTTATGCGTGGATCGCGGCGAATCGACACGCGCAGGCCGGGAATAATGAACACCTCCGCGATGGCGAACTGATTTTGATCTGCGACATCGGCGGTGGCACGACTGATTTCAGCCTGATTCGCGGTCGCCTCGTCGATGGCGAGTTGCAGTTTGAGCGAATCGCGATCGGCGAGCACCTTTTACTGGGCGGTGACAATCTCGATTTTGCGCTCGCTCGCTATGTGGAGAAGAAGCTCAAAGGCGTCAAACTCACGCTGCGACAGCGTTATGCATTACGCCGGACCTGCTGCGCGTCGAAAGAGCGCCTGCTGAATGACCCGTCCTTGGAGCGAGTGCCAGTCACGATCTTGGGTAGCGGCCGTGCAGTCATCGGAGACGCGCTCAGCACTAACCTGACCCGCGAGGAAGTCCTGCAGGTTCTGACGGAAGGGTTCTTACCCATCACGGCACGTCATGAGATGCCGGCAACTGGCACGCCAACAGGATTGCGCGAACTCGGCCTACCCTACGCCAGCGATCCTGCCATCACCAGGCACCTTGCTGCATTTCTGACCCAAGTCCCTGACGCCATGGACGGTTCGTGTGCAAACCAGCGCATGGCTCGACCCGATGCCGTGCTCTTCAATGGCGGCTTCTGTGCGCCAGCCGTGACTCGCGACAGGATTGTCGAGGCCATTTCCGCCTGGTTGGGAGGAACGCAAAGCGGCTGGTCGCCCAAGCTCCTCAACAACGACGAGGTAGATAGTGCTGTTGCTCGTGGTGCTGCTTACTACGGCCGCGTACGACGCGGCACCGGTTTGCGCATCAGAGCCGACAACGCGCGTACCTACTACATCGGGTTGCCCTCGGACCACGGTCTGCAGGGCATCTGTGTTTTGCCTGCCGGGGTGGAAGAGGGCACCACACTTCCTCTGCTCGATCGCGAATTCTCTGTGCTGGCTAACCGCCCGGTGTCGTTCACGCTTTACAGTTCGCGTACACAGCACGATGCACACGGCGAAGTCGCTGCACTGGAGGAAGTGAGCGTACATCGTCATCCTCCGCTAGTGACCTTGCTGCGGTTCGGCAAGAGGCGCGACGTGCACCTGACAATACGCCTCAGAGCCAGTTTCACCGAGGTTGGTACGCTCGAACTCTGGTGTGAATCGCGGGAGACGCCGCATCGCTGGCGCTTGCAATTCGAACTGCGCGGCGAAGAGGCACAAATGCAGCAACTCGATGCGGTGAAACCACAACCTGTGCCGGCACCTTCTTCGGGTGTCACGACTTCCGATGCAAATGTCGAATCTGCTGCGCAACTGATCAAAAATGTTTTTGGCGGCTCGGCGCACGACGCTTCCCTGGCGCCCGACGCTCTTGTCGGTCAAATGGAAGCGGTGCTCGGCGCAAAAAGAGACTCCTGGCCCCTCTCGGTCATTCGCCAGTTCAGCGATGCGCTCATCGAGGTTGCCGTCGGGCGCAAAAAGTCCCCGCGCCATGAGATGCGCTGGCTTAATCTATCTGGCTTCTGTTTGCGTCCAGGCTTCGGCGCGCCGGGTGACGATGCGCGCGTCAACCGCCTGCGAACCATCGCCTCGAACAACCTTGTCTTTGTAGACGATCTGCAATGTCAGGTCGGAGTGCTGGTGCTGTTGCGTCGGATCGTAGGCGGCATCAATGCCAGCGAGCAGCATGCGCTCTATCGGAAGCATGCTAGCCCTCCCGGGAGTAAGAAGAAGCGCATCAACCGCCAACTCGAGTACGAGAAGTGGCGCCTCCTTGCGAACCTTGAGCACCCGCAAGCCAGCATCCGTGCCTCGCTGGGCCATGAGTTGGTGGCGAAGATCAGAAAGGAACCTAGAGATGCAATTTGGCTTTGGTGCCTGGGCCGGCTGGGTGCCCGCATTCCCCTGTATGGGCCGCTGCACTCGGTAGTAGAACCTGAAATTGCCGGTGAGTGGCTGAAAGTCCTGCTGGACTTATCTACGTTCACGGAGGTAACGGGTTCCGCCATCGTTCTGATCGCGCGGCGCACCGACGATCCCTCACGTGACATCGATGATGTAATTCGTGCGCAGTCAATCTCCCACCTGATGGAGCGTGGGATCGCCGAAGAAACCATCCAGCTTCTGTCAAAATACGTCCCGCCCGAACCGGCGGACGCGGTCCGCACCTTCGGGGAATCGCTGCCGCCGGGGTTGCACGTTGTCAGCTCTTCGAGCTGCCTGCTGTCGTTACCCGCGTTGTACAGCTCGGGTGCGACTTCTTCGAAACCGGCGTGAACAGCGGGTACCAATCGAAACTGAAATCGGTCAGACGCGAAACCGCTGCCATTTTCATCTGCTCGATTGTCCCAACGGGTTTCAGCGCGAACGTCACGAACGCATAGGCCAGAGCCGCTCGGTCACCATGGCGGTGACGGGCAACTCTGACGTAACGCGATTAGGTAAGGGTTGCAGACCACACGGGAGTAGCCGAGCATGTCGGTAGAGTTTCCCAGCCGGATGACTCGAAGCTTTTGCAGAGGTGTTTTGTCCGAGTGACAAAGATCTAAAGAACTCTTTGCTCTCAGAACCCCGTACCGGATGACCGCAAGTCGGAACTGTACCCGAAAGGTGTTAAACTTCGGGCCACGTAGAGCGAGCTTCCCGTGTCAACCAATTCCTCATCCCGAATTATTTGTTTCAGTACGTTCGAGGTGAATCTTCAGACAGGGGAACTGCGCCAGCGGGGACAAAAGGTAAAGCTCCAGGAACAGCCGTTTCAACTGTTGGTGGCGCTGCTTGAGCAGCCGGGACAAGTCGTCACCCGAGAGGAACTGCGCAGCAAGCTCTGGCCGGCGGACACCTTCGTCGACTTCGATCATAGCCTGAATGCCGCCATCAAGAGGTTGCGCGACGCGCTGGGCGAATCTGCGGAAAGGCCCATCTTCGTTGAGACACTGGCTCGCCGAGGGTATCGTTTCATTGCTCCGGTCGACAGATGCTCCGGCAGTGTTCAGATATCGGCCGCGACCCCTCTAGCCCGTCCCAGGCCGTGGCAGTGGCTGTTCACTACGAGGAACGCTGTTTTAGGCGGATTAACGGCGTGTGTTCTTGCGCTGTCCTTTCTGTACTACAGCCATTCGCTGAGATCCAAGGCAGATCGGCCGTCTGTAACCCCGGCCGTCACTAACGTTGGCGAAAAGTATACCCCTAGTCTTTCACCGGACGGCCAACATATAGCCTTCGCCTGGAACGGCGGAGCCGGCCCGCACTTCAGCATATACGTGAAGATCGTCGGGACGGAGGAACCGGTACGACTGACAAACCAGTCGTCAATCGACTTCAATCCGGTTTGGTCACCTGATGGTCGTTACATCGCATTCTGTCGCATTCTCAAAGATGAAACAGGCATTTACACCATCCCTGCATCGGGTGGCGCTGTGCGCAGGATGCACCGAACGCTTTGGCCGGAAAAAGCGTTCTACCAAGCCTATTGGTCCGCAGGCCGCCTCTCCTGGTCAGCCGATGGGAAGTACCTCGCCTTTTCTGATCGTGCATCCAACAGCGACACTGCTTCTTCTATTTTTCTGCTATCGCTCGATTCCCTGGAAGTTAGCAGAGTCACTCGGCCTCTGCATTCGAGGAGTGATTCCAACCCTGAATTCTCCCCCGACGGCAAAACATTGGCGTTCGCCGGAGTTTCGGAAGGAGTTCTGTCAATCTACACAGTGCCGGTTTCAGGAGGAGATGAACAACGCCTTGTTTCAGGTCTGAGATACAGCTGGGGTCTCGCGTGGACCCCTGACGGTCGTGCCATCGTTTTCGCAGATTCTACCTGGCCAATAAATCCCGGTTGGCTATGGAAGATATCACTTCGTGGGGGTGAGCCAGAACGACTGCAGTTTGGTCAAGAGGGACTCGAACCTTCAATTCGAGGGAAACGATTGGTGTATTTGCGCCAGACGGCCAATCTCAACATCTGGAGGAGGCGCCTTAATTCAGTTATTTCTGCCGGCCCTCCCGAGAGGTTCATATCTTCCACCAGGATGGATAGTGGTCCTCAGTTCTCGCTGGATGAAAGCAAAATTGCATTCGAATCTACCCGCAGTGGCGCGTATGAAGTCTGGATGTGCCGGAGCGACGGGAGCGGCCTCGTTCAGTTAACCCACTTCAACTCTGTGAGTGGAACTCCACGTTGGTCGCCCGATGGACAACAGATTGCTTTCGATTCTCGCGCTGGCGGCAATGCAGACATTTATCTCATCGGTTCAGAGGGCGGCTCTCCTCGTCGGCTCATCAGTGAACCATCGGGCGATGTCGTGCCAAGCTGGTCGCGAGACGGGCGTTGGATATATTTCGCGTCACATCGCAGTGGCCGTGGGGAGGTATGGAAGATGCCTTCGACAGGCGGACCCGCTGTGCAAGTGACGCGACACGGTGGATATGCAGCAATGGAATCGCCCGACGGTAAATTCTTGTACTACGCGAAGGGTCTGAACGTTCCCGGACTATGGCGCATTCCGACGGACGGCGGAGAAGAGATCGAGGTCATAAGCTCTCTGGAACCAGGTTACTGGGGTTATTGGGCAGTGGTCGACGACGGAATTTATTACCTGGACACGACAGCAAAACCTGGGATCGCTTTTTTCAACTTGACTACCCATCGCACTACGCGAGCGTTCGATCTGGAGAACCGTCCAGCCCGGGAAGCACCGGGATTGGCCATCTCTTCGGACAAAAGGACAATTCTTTACGCACAACTAGACGCGTTAAATAGTGACATCATTCTTGTAGAAAACTTTCAATAACCTGAACCAGTCTGACACAAACAGTTGTGGACAAAGCGCCACCGGCATTAGTTTTCCTTATCGGCTCGGCGTCGGACGAAAGGCATTTCAACACGCAGTCCCGCCGAATGCGCTCATGGTGCTGCAACAGTTCCGACCGATTGTGGTTGGGTGACGGGCAACTCTGACCGTACCGCCGCAACATTCACCCGATCATTGATCGGTGGCATGGAGGCCATTGATCATGAAGCGGAAACCGCACTCACGAAGAAAACGTACCACTACAAAATCTGTCCTGCGCCTGCAGACCTCGAGCACGCCAAAGCCGCAGTCTTAAATAGCCTCACCAGCCTGGATGCCCAACGGGGTTATCGTCACGCCATCGATGAATTCGTTGACTGGTATTGTTCGGAACCTCGCTTGGCTCTCAACAGAATAGTGGTGTTGCGCTATCGGTCGCATCTCGAATCCCGTCAACTGGCACCTGGCACCGTCAACCTACGTCTCGGTGCCGTGCGCCGGCTCGCATACGAGGCCGCCGACTGCGGTCTCCTCAGCGCCGATTTGGCGGCTGCATTCGCCGTGTTAACGGCGTGAAGAAGTTGGGAGTGCGCCTCGGCAATTGGCTGACCGCGGAGCAGGGCCAAGCTCTTTGGCAAGCACCCGATCATCAACGACTGAAAGGAAAACGCGACCGAGCATTACTCGCATTGCTGCTCGCATGCGGCTTGAGGCGGCATGAAGCCGTGGCTTTGAGATTAGATCATCTCCAGCAGCGCGAAGAGCATTGGGCCATTGTTGATCTGGTCGGCAAGGGAGGCCACGCCCGAACGGTTCCGGTTCCTGATTGGGTGAGAACCGAACTGGACGATTGGCTCGCCGCAGCTGGAATTGATCGAGGGAAACTTTTCCGCCGGGTCAACAAAGTTGGAAGGACATGGGGAAATGGCATGACGGTGAAGGCGGTTTGGCACATTGTGAAGGAATCCGCCAAGAGCATTGGCGTGGCGAAGTTGGCGCCACACGATCTGCGACGGACCTGTGCTCGGCTCTGCCATGCTTCGGGAGGCGAGTTGGAGCAGATCCAATTTCTTTTGGGGCACGTTTCGGTGCAAACGACCGAACGCTATCTTGGGTGCAAACAGCGGATTCGATCAGCCGTCAATGATCGCATTGGCATCGAGCCGAATCCTTGAGCTGGGTGCGCGGTTGTGGAAGGGTTGCCGACGATACGCCCGGAAGCGCCGGATCCACTGCAAACCGATGAATGGCGAATCCGGTTTGCCACTGTACGGTTTGCCCATTGCACATCCAAGTGAGGGTGCTGATTTGGCATGAGATCGACTTTTGATTTACTAGTGAGAAGAGGATTTTTCAACAGGAATCGCAAAGGACGTCTAGTAAGCAGGGAGCGTGGCACTCGAGAGACCGTATCCATCAAACGAGCTTACGGTGGGATGCCGACGCGTCGAAGCAGGTCGGCGAACCGGGGATCGGAGCGAAGGGGGTCCCAGAGCGGGTCTACTTTGAAGTAGGCGAGGCGATTGAACCGCTCCTCGTAAGCCTTTTCTAGCCACCTGAAGGCCTGACGTTTGTCTTCCAGCCCGGCGTAAACTAGCGCAACGAAAAGGGCAGGTACAAAACTCTGCTTCGAAGCCGCCTTAAGCTCATAGATCATCTTTAGCGACTCCTTTCGCTCGCCTAATCGAGCATGCGAGTATCCAAGAAGGGCGAGAGAGGTGGCGCTGCTTCGGCTCAGTGCGGAATACTTTTTCAGTGCGGACAGACCTTCTCGGTACATTCCTTTCGAGAGATACACTTCTCCCAACACCGCGTATGAAATGGCAAAATTCGCATCCATCTCCAGCGTCTCATGGGCCTGCTCGATAGCCCGGTCAAATTTCCGTGCGAGGTAAAGCTGTACCGCCAGGCTATGGCTGACAGCGGGGGAAGCAGGATCGAGATCTAGGGCGCGTTTCGCCACCTGCAAGGCTTCATCTGATCGTCCGAGAGAGCTGAGATAGAAAGCATAAAACGTGTGAGCTATGGAATAAGCCGGATTCAGGGCGAAGGCTTGCTCAAAGTGCTTTCCGGCGGCCGGCCAATCCCCATCGTATGTGAAGCTGACGTATCCCAGTGAAACGTGAGCTTCCGCGAGGTCCTTGTCTATCTCCAGCCCCTTCACAGCGGCGGTCTTCGCTTTCGGCATGGCCTCCCGCGGAGCAAGCACATTGAAAAACGACAAATAGGCGTAGGCATCGGCCAAACCTGCGTAAGCCAGCGAATAAGCAGGGTCTTTGTCGAGAGCCTGCCGGAAATATTCAAGGGCTTTCTGCAAACCTGCTGGGCTCCGTTTGTTCCAGTGGTAGCGTCCCTTAAGGTATAGCCGATACGCTTCGGCATCCTCCGTGTAGCGTTTCGTCAGTCGCTGCTTCTCATCGCCAGTCAACTGTAGCCGCAACTTCTCAGAAATTTCTCGGGAAAGATCCTCTTGGAGGGCAAAAACGTCCTCCGACTTGCGGTTGTATTGGCCACCCCAAAGCTGCGCGCCCGTTGCAACGTCCATCAGTTCGGCCCGGACGATCAGCGTACTCCCGCGCTGCAGCAATCTCCCCGAGACCACGGCGCGAACGTGCAGATCGTTCCCTGCCTTTTGTGGGTCGATGTCCTTTCCTTGGTAGCGGAACATCGTGGTGCGTGCCACTACGCGCAGGTTCCCGATTTGCGAGAGATTGTTGATCAGGGTTTCGGTGATGCCGTCGCTCAAGTATTCCGCGTCGGGGTCGGCGCTGTCATTGGCGAAGGGCAGCACCGCTACCGATTCGATGGCCTCCTGCTGGCGCCCCAGGAGCACCGAGTTGACCGGAGCGATGAAACGGTATCCCTTGCCCGAAATTGTTTCAACGAATGCCGGCGACTCTCGCGAATCCCGCAGAGCTTGCCGCAGCTTACGGATCGCTGTATGGACTCCCATTTCGATGTCAACGAAGACACCCGGATTCCACAACCGTTTTACGATGTCGGCCCGGGAGACGAGCTGACCACGGCGCTCTACCAAAAGGATGAGCAGGTCCATAGGGTGGCGTTCAAGGTGGACCGGTTGCCCGCCTCGGCGCAGCTCGTAGGCCGACATATCGAGCTCGAACTCGCCAAATAGAAACGTTGAGCTTGAATTAGGCTGCGACATGGGCCTGCCATCCCTGGCGACCATGCTATGCGCCGCTTCAGAAAAACTCCAGATTAACTTCAGGCGCTCTCAATGCTGGGCAATGTCACTATGCCGCTGGTGGTCGTGCCCAGTGAAACGCAACGCATTGTTTTGGCTCGTCGCAACAACGATTTATGCTCACCATGTAACCTCAGCTGCGCCCTCTCCGCCTCCTCAAACCACATCTTCCGTCCAACGCTTTGTCTGCCACACGGGCTACACGCCCCAGAAGTGCCACGCGGATACGCTGGTTTTACGCAAGGCGCTCGCCAAGTACCCGGTCGCCGACCTCGGGGAATGGACCTGGATTCTGATCAGATCCGAGGACTGGAAATCCATCGTAGTGCCCCGCGGACTTGGGCCTGACTCTCCTGCCTTCACTTACTACGAGAAACGCGAGACATTCCTCGAGGAAGCCCTGGTAGCCGAAGTTCCTGAGCGGCGGCGCGAACTGCTGCTCGCGTGGCGGATGAGTATGGAAGACCTTCTCGATTTTGCCGTTGCTCACGAACTTGGCCATGTCCTCTGCAACGAGAAAGACGAGGCAAACGTCAACCGTCTTTCGCGAATGCTCCAGGAACACCGGCCATTCGCATGCGAGACCCAGCTAGCGTCAAAGGGCCCCTTCGCACGAATAAAAAAACAACGGTGAGAAGCTCCTGTCGCAGATCCGGCTGGGCGCGAGGATTTCCGCAGCCAAAGTACGCTGCAGGATTGCATTTGATGCCGATCGTCTCGCCGCGCGGCACTGCATTGGCGACACCGTTGTGCCCGTATCACGAGCAACCCGGAAGTAATGTGGCAACCGGTAACTCTACCGATTGAATTGTCTCGAAGAGGGGTTCGCCTTGTCTCTCTGACGTGCATCGGAGTGGACGATTGCTAACCTACGGCAACCCGTTCCAATCGTTCGAGGGTGTCGGGATATTTGCGAACTAACAAGACCAGGGCTGCTGCCTGAGGATTGGGCTTTGCGCGACCCTGCTCCCACTTCTCAAGCGTGCGTTCGTTAATGCGCAGCTTCCGAGCGAAAACGGCTCGTGAACAGTGCAGCCTCTTACGCGTATCCCGAATCAACTTCGAATCCACCTAGGGCAGCGGTGCCGCTTCAACGTTGTAAGTGCGCAGCGTGATTTTGCCCTCGCGATGGCTTTTCATCGCTCGAACACCTTCCATCATTTCGTCGAAAATCTTCCTCTTGCTCATCGCCTTTACCTCCGCGATTTCCTCTGCTTCGCAGCCTGCCGAGCCCGGAGCTCACTTTCAATGGCACTCTCTCTTCTGGGACATCAATATGCCAACGCCAGGATAGGCGACGAGCAAATCCGCAACTTTCCTTTTGCGTTCCACCGTCCAAGGTTTGCAGGCTGCGAAACACGAACTCGGATATGAACGGCAGAGCGAGAAAATCCCTCACGTATCGCTCGGCCCAGATCCCGCGTTCCTGTAGCGCTTCCGACATAACTGCTTCTTCACCTCTTTCCTGGGAATAGCATATTTCTATCAGTCGATTCTGGTCAATGCCGACCTACATCCCAGATGGCGAGATTGTGGCGAGAATATGGTAGAATTGTGGCGAGATTAGAGGCGAGATTATGGCGAAGAAATATATCCACGAACTGCGTGATTGGCCCGGATTTACATGGGATTCAAAGGCGCTTGCCCCTTTGCTCTCCGAAGTCCGGTTGCGTCAGGGATTGTTGGTCGGGAAGATGCGTGGCTATGGCCTCGCTTCCCGATGGACCGCGACCTTAAAAGTTCTCACCGAAGAAACGATCAAATCCAGCGCAATCGAAGGCGTGGTGCTTGATCCAGAGAAAGTTCGTTCTTCGCTCGCTCGCAGGCTGGGGCTGGAGGTCGGTGGGCTCACAGCGCATAAGGATCGGAACGTCGATGGGGTGGTTGAAATGATGTTGGACGCGACGCAACAATTCAGCAAGCCCCTAACAAAGGAACTGTTGTTTGACTGGCACGCGCATCTCTTTCCGGGCGTTCGCACGACGCGCGATAAATTCCGAGTTGGCGCATGGCGTGATGACAGCCAGGGGCCAATGCAAGTCGTGTCTGGGCCGGTCGGTCGCCACAAGGTTCATTACGAAGCACCTGCGGCTGATGGCGTCGAGGGCGAGATGGGAAAGTTTCTCGCGTGGTTCGACGGCAACGAACAAGAAGATCCGCTCCTAAAGGCGGGAATTGCGCATTTGTGGTTCGTTACGATCCATCCCTTTGAAGATGGCAACGGCAGAATCGGAAGAGCAATCGCTGAAATGTGTTTGGCCAGATCTGATGGGAGCGCTCAGCGTTTCTACAGCATGTCGTCGCAAATCCTTGACGAGCGAAAAGAGTATTACGACGTTCTTGAGAAGACGCAGGCCGGGTCGCTGGACATCACAAAATGGCTAACGTGGTTTCTCGGTTGCCTGGATAGGGCCATTGAGCAATCGAATCAAATCACAAGCAGTACTCTCGAAAAGGAACTGTTCTGGAAAAGCTTAAAGCAAAGGAAGGTCTCTCTAAATGATCGGCAGACAAAGGTCCTAAACAGACTATTCCGTGGATTCGAAGGAAAACTGACGAGAGACAAGTGGATGAAAATAACAAAGGCTTCGTCGAGAACGGCTCTTCGAGATATCGAAGAGTTGATCGCCCTCGGGATCATTGAACAAGAAGAAGCCGGAGGGAGAAGCACGTCCTACAGGTTAAAGAAGATCGTCGAACAGAAGACGCCAGAAGGCGAGTAGTTGGAATCTACGCTTTCGGTCCACTTACAGTCCGATTCAAGAGCTTGGCTGCACCGCGTGTTTTCCGCGTAAGCGACACCAGATGCGGCACTTGTGTGATTTGCCCTGCGTCTTGCAAAGCAGATGCTCTCCCAGCTGAGCTATACGCCCACAGCGGGAACCGATATTGATTTTAAGTCATTTGCGACCGTTCGCAACCTCCGAAACGCCGCTGTGTGCCAAAGCTGCGTCAAAATCCACTCACGGGAGAATCGGCGATTGATTTTGTCCAACGCTTCCGTCTTCATTACTCGCTGCGCTTGCGCCCTCTTATACGAAACCTTTGTTCATCGACCATATCGCCAACTCAAGACGATTCGAAACTCCGGCTTTGTCGAAAATGTTAGAAAGGTGATGTTTCACAGTGTCCTCGCTTATGGAA
>DATHGV010000076.1:0-11920 GCA_035490135.1 Candidatus Methylomirabilota bacterium | reverse complement strand
GATAGCGCTCCTGTCCTTATATTTATTCTTAAACCGCCCCGAGATCATTTTAATTTCCAATCTGGGTTTTACCGCTTGGTTCCCAGCGGTCGGGCTTGTCTTCGCGGTGATGTTGGGCGTCTCCCCTGGTTATTTGCCTGTGGTGATTCTCGGCGACATTCTTGCAAGCCTGATTATCTATCATCAGCCGATTTACTCCTGGAGCGTCATACCTGCCGCTATCTTGGGAACGTCGATTTATGCGGTAGCCGCGTATGTTCTTAAACACAAAATCAAAATCGACCGTACCCTTACCCAGCTCAGCGATGTGCTGAGGTATCTGGTCGTAACGCTGACCGCGGCGATTTTTGCGACAGTGGCTGGAGTTACCTGCCTGGCCGCCGACGGAAGTATCAAGTGGAATCAGTTTTGGGACTCCGCGATCGGCTGGTATATAGGAGACGCGGTTGGTTTGCTCAGCGTTGCGCCGTTCCTGTTGATACACGTCTTCCCTTGGATCAGAAGAAATCTGTTCGAACCATCAAGTGAAAACGATCTCGAGAAGACATTCACTAACGCCGCTTTGCGCATCGACATCGCCGCTGTTTTGGAAGCAGCCGGGCAAGTGGTATCCATTCTTCTTTGCCTGTGGATTATCTTTGGTCCGCTTGCTCCAAAAGAATACTTTTATTTGGCGTTCGTTCCGATCATTTGGATGGCCATGCGTCATGGTATTGAGCGGGTGGTCATCGGATTGCTCATCCTTAACTTTGGCATTGTAGTGGCGTTGCGCCTCTTCCCAGCTCCGCCCCAAATCCTTACAAAAATCGGATTCTTAATGCTGGTTGTCTCAGCAACCGGCCTTATCGTAGGTTCCGCAGTGGCCGAGCGACGCCGGGTGGGTGAGGAGTTGAATGAGCGAACGATATTTTTAAATTCCCTGATTGAGAACAGCCCTTTCGGCATCGTCGTCCAAGACCTTTCCGGGGCTGTCCAGATCTGCAACGAAGCTTTCGCAAATCTGTTTGGTTACCAGCGTGCCGAAGTGGTTGGCCAGAATTTGGACGAACTGACTGTTTCTCCGGAATCGCGCCAAGCCGCAAGTGCATTGATGGTCCAGGTGAACTCCGGGCGGGAACTCCATCAAACGCTTTCTCGCCAACGGAAAGACGCATCCCTGATCGATGTGGATATCCACGCGATCCCCATGGTTCAGGGCGGTCAGGTTCGTGCGGTGTATGTAATTTACAACGACATTTCCCTGCAGGTCAGGGCGGCCACCGCGGCGGCGGAACATGCCCGCTCTCTGAATGAATTGGTCAGTGAGCTTCAGCGCCGTACCAATGAGATGACGGCACTTAACGAGCTGGGTAGCTTGTTGCAATCCTCCGCAACGGTGGATGAAGTGTTTGCCGTCGTTGGATCGGCGGGCAAGAAGCTATTCGCAACTTCCTTAGGCGGCGCTCTGTACCTTTTTAAGTCTTCCCGAAACTTGCTTGAGTGGTCCGCCTCCTGGGGAATAGCCGACAACAGCGAGAAGATTTTCGCTCCTTCCGCGTGCTGGTCCCTACGACGCGGTCAGCCGCACTGGAGCGAGTCTATGGAGGGAAACATCAGATGCGCTCACATGAAGGACGCGACAGTAGCCAATTACCTCTGTGTGCCGCTGATTGCGCAGGGAGACACACTCGGTGTCCTGCAATTGGTCTATGGTCTCAAAGAAAACGGAGCCGGCGCCGCGGAGATTGACGGAATGCACTCATCGGAGCGCCACCTTGGAGTAGCGGCGGCCAGTCAGATCGCTCTGTCGCTCGCCAGCCTCCGCCTTCGTGAATCTCTGCGAGATCAATCCATTCGGGATCCGCTGACGGGATTGTTCAATCGACGCTTCATGAAGGAGTGCCTTGATCGCGAGCTGTTGAGAGGCACTCGCAAGAATCGCTCCCTGGCGGTTATTTTTATCGATGTCGACCACTTTAAACGGTTCAACGACGTCTTTGGACACGAAGCGGGTGACCAGGTTCTCCGTTCCATGGGAGATTTTTTTCGTTCGCATTTTCGCGGTGACGATATCATTTGCAGGTATGGGGGAGAAGAGTTTGCGATCATTCTTCCGGAATCATCGGCTCAGGACGCGGCGGGCCGGGCCGAACTCTTACGGATCGCAGCGCGAACTCTCAAGCTGAAGCATAACGATGTCGCTCTTGACCCGGTGACCCTTTCCGCCGGCATTGCCGGATTCCCGGAACATGCGTCCAGCGCCAGGGAATTGCTGCAGGTCGCGGACGGCTGCCTCTACGAGGCCAAAAAATCAGGTCGCGACCGTGTCATCCTCGCGAAAGCCAAAGTGCCTTTGGAGTCGCGATCGTAATATTTACACTCGGTATCTCCGCGCGAAGCCTGAAGCGCCAGCAAATGGAAGTCTGGTTCTAACTTGATAGGAAGCACGGCTGACAGGCCAACACACGCGGTGAAGAATCCAAGAGTTTGTACCCGCGCTCCTCCGAAGCGCGCAGGAGCGCTTTTGCCCTCTTGAAAAAGACTTATCATGGAAGTCCGGGGTCAAGATATATTTCTGTGGCACAGAAAGGGAGATGATTGCTTACGGAGGGTTCCGCTGAATTAGTCCGTGTGGCCGGAGTTAGAACCGCAACACGTGCCCCCTGATATTGCTTTCAGTCCTTCTTTCGCAACGATGGGAGCCATGATTAGCGCAGCAATTGGGTCTGCCCACCACCATCCCAACACCGCATTGAGCAAAAGACCGGCCAGCAAAATTACAGACAGATAAATGCAAAAATCAGTTTGCCGAGCATCCGCCTTCATAGCTTCGCTTCTGAGCGCGGGCCGCTAGGAAATTTTAACGGCCTTTTGTTTTGTAGTTTGGCTGACGCCATCAATCATGACGACGCGGTTTAACGGGCTCTTGCTATTCGTGGCCCACAGCCTGCCAACGACTTCGATGACCGACACCGACAGTCCGAAACACACCAATGCCATTAGTGCGGTAAGCGCAATAAACAACGCTAATATCACGTGTCCTTAATACTTCAGAATAGTTTTCATCGCTGAAACGAACAATATAATTCCGGCCACCAGCAGAGCCGCGCCAGCCAGTAAATTAACGCCTGAATTTGAATCCTTCATTGATAACCACACAAAAAGCCCTAGAGTTATAGCCGCACCTGAAATAAATATTTCGAGAGCGTGTGCCCGAAGAACCAGAACGCGCGGTGGATTTAATGGCGTTGTTGCTGTACGTTTCGTTATATTACGGGCTGGTATGTATCACAAGTAGTCTAGTCCCATATGTCTAACATCGCACCATATATTCTTAATGCTTCATACACGCGCCCGTAATTGCCGGGATGTTCGAGAAGTCGACTTGGCCCTCCCTCCCTGTTGTCGTTTAAACAGCCTCTGGCCACAGTCATCGCAGTAATAAGGTCTGACGTTTAAAACGAAGTAATATGCTGTGATAAACAATCCCTTGCGAGAAAGGCGTTCGAGACTACGATTACCGCAACGAGGGCATCCATGTGAGTTGCTAGACATCATTAGGCCTAGTTTAGCCGTCGCCAGAAAACATGACAGCCTGTCGGTCCAGCATTTACCTTTTTAGGCTTTAAACTTGGCGTGGAACATCCCGTGTGTCACGTACGTGTTTTGCACGACCTATCTTTAAATATCGCCATGCCTTTATTCATGAGGCTTTGCCTTTCGTTCGTTTATCCGCGCCGCGTTCTGACAGACTGGCGAACCTGCTTCTCAGCTCAAAGAAAAAATCTTCTGGTTGCGGAGGCCTGATTTCAACCAACGCACAATTCAAGTTGCTTGGCGGGAATAAAGCGAGAGGGCTTGACCAAGAAAAGCAAAACTTGTGCCGGAGGCCCGGTTCGCACCACGCGTACCACAGAGTTTAGTTTATCCCTCGCGGCCTGACGGTCGAACAGGAGGAATCGGGAAAACAGATCCTTACGGCCTGAATATATGAGCGCGGGGGTGCCGAGGCGGCCGTTCCACCATCCGAGATGATGCATCCCGTGCACGAGGCGTCTGTGGCAGAGAAGGCGTGATTTTTCACGCCCCGAACCAACTATGAATCCCCCCACGGTCATCAATGGATTGCCGTCGCACTAACCGAAGCAATCAATGACGGCTTTGCCCTAACGTCCTACGACGCCAGCCTCACGTCGAGCTCAATGGTCACTTCGTCTTTGGCTCTGACACCCGCTTTTCCGGGTGGTTTGATGCCGAATTCAGTCTGCTTCACTTTGGCCTCGCCGGTATAACGCCCGTCCTTCAGTGTCACTTGTACCGTAATCGGCCGCGTCTGCCCACGTAGGGTCAGATTTCCACGCAGCGTCCACCGTCCCTGGCCGACAGATTCCGCCCCCGTGGACTTGAAGACGATGTCCTGATGACCTTCGCTATCGAGTACTTCCGGCCCCAGCATTGTCTTCTGCACTTCGGCCCGCTCTTTCTCTGAAGTGTCTTTGTCCGTCACTTTCAGTTCCCGCGCATTCACGTGTATTTCAACTGCAGGATGCGCCCCGGTGTCAGCGGTACCGCTATGAATCGGCGCGTGAATTTCGTGCTCGTGTCCCAACCCTGACAGCGCACCCGTCTTGCCAACACGAATCGTTAACGTGGACTTCTGCGTGTCGATGTTACGCTGTTGGGCGCTGACACCGAACACGCATATCAAGCTGATCCCCGCTACGACTAAGATTGATCTCATCATTCACCTCATACGGGTTTGCCCTGGAATCCACCGGCATTAAACGCAACGGCGGGAAGACCAGAGACCTGCTGCGCCCGACATTGCTCGGGCCAGATTCGGTTTTTGCGAGAGCCATAGAGCAATCCGCGCCATGGTTCTATACTTGGCAAGAATGACGCGACGTTGTTGTTCGAATGACCACAAACAAGTGGCACCTACTTTTCGCCGCACAAGATGTTTCGTGAGCAGCTCAGCGGTGATCAGCGCCTGAGTCATGCCTGTTCCTGTAACAGGATCAGCGTACCCAGCCGCATCCCCTAGCAATACTGTACCGGGCGTAGCGCCGTGCCGGGTATTACCAGAAATCGGCGTGGCACCCATTAGCCGAGTTATCTGCTGTGCACCTTCGAGACGATCAGCCAAAACAGGAAACGATCGGCACAGGCCAAGAAATTCATCAGTGGTACCTCGCAAGGTACCTACCTGGGCCAATAGAGCTACTGAGATTTCCCGATTCGGTAGTGGAGTCGCGTATATTTCAATTTCATTTCCGATGAACACCTCAACCCAAGGTACTTGAGCTTGTGAGTCGGCCAAACGGAAATGAGCACGCACGCCAAAGCGTTCACGCTTGACGTGGTCGTCCAATCCGAGCTGTTTGCGAATGGTCGATTGCGCTCCGTCTGCTGCGACCACCAGCGGAGCGCGGTATTTCCGGCCGGCTACTCGCAATCCCTTGACCGCGCCGCGTTCCGTAATCAGCCCGTCCACGCGAACTCCTGTGTGCACCTGAACGCCAGGAGTTGAGCCAGCGCAAGAGATCAATGCTTGGTCGAGCACTTTTCTACGTTGCCCCAGACCTGGCGACTGGAAGCGAAACGTTTTGTAACCCGTCGGGCCAAAATAAAATCGAACCCCGTAAAAGGGACAACCGCCAACAAGTTCATCAAGGCCCCAGCGTTGTAAGATAGCGACGCCTGCTGGCATCAGGCCCTCGCCGCAGGGTTTTTCCCTGGGAAATAGAGCCTTTTCGAATAGGTGTACCGCGAACCCCCTTCGGCCCAACATAATTGCGAGCGAAGAACCAGCTACACCACCCCCGACAATCAGCACGTCACACACGCTCTGGTGCCCCCCGGCCCAGCAAGCTAAATCAGCTCAAATTAAGGATATCGTTTCAGGCGTACCAATGACTGGTGCAGTTATCTGTAAGCTGTCAATTGATTGTTAAATGATTGTCGCTTCATCACTTCGCCTACATGCTTCACTTTCGTCTCCGACCCGACCTACGTTGACAGGTAAAGCATGCTTTGAATTTATGCACGGGTTGAAAGCCGGGCGTTGGCGCACCCGAGACGGAATTGTCAGTCTGAGCTATGTAGAATATGAAGGGGTTCGATATGAAAGACGAGGTCGCTAAGGAGATCGCCGACGAATTACGTTTGATTCGAGAAGAACTGCAAAATCTCACGATGGCCATTAGGTCGAAGGCTAGCAATTCTGAAAACACTTACGGTGGCAAGTCTCGCAAGTCCTACCAGTGGCGCGCCCCGCACCCGCGCGATCCTGGCCAATCGGGAGCGAAGCCACCTAGGAGCCTTCGCCCTGGAGAGCCACGAAGTCAATGGCATCAAAATTTTCCAAAGGACAAGTAATAATATATTGGTTCCGCGATAAGCGGCATTCACGAAGAATATTGGGGCAAGTGCGGAGCTGAATTGATTTCAGCCGACGTGTGGATTTCACTCGAAAGACGGAGCCAAAGTCTGTTAAGCGTGCGTCGTCAAGGGAACCCGCCATGAAAAAACTTTCACGAACGCTGAGGTGAACGAGGACGATGTAAAGTGTTGGGTTTACCGGACGGCCTACTCGAACCGGTTAATCAGGATGAAGAGATAGGTGAAAACGATGGCAAAACCAACGAAGAAAGGATGACTGGAGGCTCATCCCCCCTCCCCCGATTTGACCGCCCGAACACGCGTCGATGAGGCAGGACTTGGGAGGACAATGGGAAGGTGTAACGGTATAGGCATGAGAATGGACGATTGAAAATGAAGAATTTGGAATCGGATGCCTTTGTCTTCTTTGGCGCCACAGGAGATCTAGCGTACCAACAAATCTTCCCTGCACTTCAGGCCATGATCGCTCACGGACACTTTGATATACCGATCATCGGGGTGGCTAAGCCTTCCTGGAGCTTAGACCAGCTTCGAGCTCGCGCTCAGGAGAGTCTTGAGAAGCATGGCGGTGTCGATTCTCGTGCGTTTGCTGTGCTTTCGGCGAGATTGCAGTATGTAAGCGGAGACTACGGCTCACCAGAGACATTCCGCCAGTTGCGAAAAGCGCTTGGCGTCGCATCTCGTCCGCTTTATTACCTCGCTATACCTCCAGACCTGTTTTCGACCGTGGCTGAAGGTCTGGCCAACGCAGAATGCGACAAAGGGGCACGGCTGGTTGTTGAAAAACCATTCGGCCGTGACCTTGCTTCGGCGCAGGCGCTCAATAGAGCACTGCTTAAATCTTTTCCAGAATCAGCAATTTTTCGCATTGACCATTACCTTGGCAAAGAGCCAGTTCAAAACCTGTTGTACTTCCGTTTCGCCAACTCATTCCTCGAGCCCATTTGGAACCGCAACTATGTCCAGAGTGTGCAGGTCACGATGGCTGAAGATTTTGGCCTCCGCGGGCGGGGAGCACTTTATGAAGAGCTGGGCGCGATCCGCGATGTCATTCAAAACCACATGTCAGAGGTTGTCGCCCTGCTCACGATGGAGGCGCCGATCGGTCGAGACCCGGATGCCTTGCGAGATGAGAGGCAACGAGCCTTCAGAGCCATGCGGCCGCTATCTACTGCGGATATTGTTCGCGGGCAGTTCCGCGGGTACCACAGTGAGAAAGGGACCGCTCCGGATTCCCGGGTAGAGACCTTCGCGGCAGTCAAGTTGCACATAGACTCGTGGCGATGGGCGGGGGTCCCGTTCTATATTCGAGCCGGAAAACAGATGCCTATCACGGCGACCGAGGTATTGGTTGAACTCAAGCGTCCTCCTCAGGCCGTTTTCGACGCCAGCGCGCAGTACCAACCAGACTATTTTCGGTTTCTTCTCAGCCCCGATGTCTCCATCTCCCCAGGCGCCCGGGCGAAGTTGCCCGGAGAAGCCATGGTTGGCAAGCAAGTCGAGCTGGTCTTTCACCAAGCGCAAGTTTCCGAGATGACGCCGTATGAACGCCTCCTCGGCGATGCGCTTCGAGGCGACCCCATGCTGTTCGTTCGTGAGGACAGCGTGGAAGCTGCCTGGAGTGTTGTCGATCCAGTTTTGGGCGATGCGACCCCGGTCCACGAGTATGAACCCAACACGTGGGGCCCAGCTGAAGCTGACCAGATAATTGCCGATGACGGTGGCTGGCATAATCCCAAACCGATCGCAGAAAAAGCAGTGGACGCGACAAAATGAAGGGCGCGAGTCGGCTCCAGCGCCTCAGATTCTGGTCAACACAATCTTTATTGACCCGCTGTTTATTGTACGTCCGCGTTTTGTAAGAGCACTTGTACACGCACATAGGTATATGAAACGACGACGCTGGCGTGATACCCGAAGAGATCGCGAATTAATTTCCGGATTTGAGCGAGGTCATCAAAGACTGAGGGCTTTCGCGGCTCGGAGAGTGGCCAACTGTCATCAATCTTTAGTTCAAGACTCAAGACAAAATGCCTTAATTGCGGGGATCAATTCGGAAAAAAGATGCGCCTTGTCTATCAATGCTTTCGCGCCGAACCTGTCTGCTAGAACTTTCGCTTCGTGATCATTCCAGACCGATATAGCTAAAATACAACCCGCATTTTCGAGCACTTTCAGCTTCACACTTCCCGGCAAGTAATTCTTTTCATCGGGCATATGTAGGTCCGGCAGCACGATGTCTGGCTTCAGACCATCAACTAGTTCAAGAGTTTCTGCGAAGGTAGCCGCTTCGCCTATCACTGCAAGGTCAGCGTCGGCTTCGAGCATCCGCACAAGCGCGGAACGGACTAGCTCATTATCGTCTGCTACCAAAACTTTTATGCGCATGTTTGGTTTGGTCGGATATGTAGTTATCAGAGGATTGGGACCAATGGGCGGTCAGAAACGTCATGCAGCCCGTGTTCGATTGACGGTCGTGCGCCTTGTTAAGTCAATTCGATCCGATTGGCATTGCATAATTGAAGGAATCATTTCCGCAAACAATTTCATTTTATCCAGTAGCGTTACGGCTCCATAACTTTTAGCAAGCTCTCGGGCTTCGTCGTCATTAGCAAAAGACACGGCGAGCGTGCGAACACATCCAAGCTGCGCTTTGACCAATTCGGGCCTGAAATCTCGTTTTTCAGCCATGTGTAAATCGAACAGCAATACCTCTGGTTTTAAATCACCAACCATTTGGACGGTCTTCGCAAAAGTTGCAGCCTCGCCAACAACCTCAATGCGACGTTCTTCTTCCAATATCCTTCGTATCGCTGATCGCATCTCGTCGCTGTCATCGGCCAAAAGAACTTTAATAGGCATGGCTTCTTCCTTTGACGCGGGACATTTTCGGTACCTTATATACCATTTGTGTTAGTAGAGCAAAGTCAAATTTTATGTCGGACACCCTACCAACGGCGCAGATTAACCACTCTGAACGAAAGAAGATTCGCCAACCACGGCTGGCGCTTTGAACCCTGACATTGGGTTGCTGGACTTGCATATGGCGGATGAGCCCCGTTATTTGCCTTAAATTGTGAAGGGACCACTGCTCGCAAACTGCGGATGTATTCTGGCTATATCGGTGTGGAATGATGAGGATGCGAATAGCATTGGCCAAAGCGCTTTGGAGCTGTAACGTTATTGCACAAGGCCCATTTGTTCTCTAACTTAATTTCTTCAATTAAATCGTGTAGCATGAAGGAATGATGCGAGTGTCAAATGAGGCAATTTCAGCGGCTGTTTAACTCATTTTCATTCACTTCGCCATGTTCAAGGCTACTTTAAGTAGCTCCGCGTGATCTGATCCAGTTTTCTCCAAGGCACTTCCCAGACGTTTTTTGCTTCACTCCCAAGCCGTCTCGCAGACCAATCTGATTCGAAACAATTAATCGAGAAATAAGTACGTTTGATGTCAGCCATTGAGAAGTCCTGCGAGCAATGCGTTTGGACTATTGGCCTGCCGCACTTCTCACACTGAAACAAGAGAACGAACACATTTTGGCGAAGGGGCGAAGGCCTTACATAGGTTTACGGACGCCATGTGCCGATATCCACAGGTTGTACTACTTTCTACAAAAGGACAAGCACGTTATTTTGTGCTAGTGCACTGCGTCACACAGATAGGCTGTTATTGAGGTTAGCCTTGGCGCGTTTAACTTTTTCGAGAATGTCATTGGCCTTTGCGGTCCAGATAAAGGGTTTGGGTTGGCGATTATGTTCTTGGATATAAGCGAGAATGCGTTCTTGGAGAGCTTCGACGCTGGTAAAGACGCCGCGCCGGAGCTGATTCTCGGTCAGGTCGCGGAAGAATCGTTCGACCATGTTGAGCCAACTGCTGCTGGTGGGCGTGAAGTGGAAATGAAAGCGCTTGTGGCGCGCCGCCCAGCGCAGAACCGCCGGGTGTTTGTGGGTGGCATAGTTGTCGACGATCAGGTGGAGCTGTTTGTCGGCGGGCGTTTGGCGATCGATGAGCCGCAGGAACTTCAGCCATTCTTGATGGCGATGACGCTCCATGCAAGTGGCCATCACACTGCCGTCGAGGGTATTGAGAGCGGCAAACAACGTGGTGGTTCCATGCCGCTTGTAATCATGCGTCATCGTATGGGCACGGCCCTTTTTCATGGGCAGACCGGGCTGAGTACGGTCAAGAGCTTGGATCTGGCTCTTCTCGTCCAATGACAGCACGAGCGCATGCTCTGGCGGATTCAGATACAGGCCGACGATGTCCTCCAGTTTCTCGGCGAAACGGGGATCGTTGCTCAGCTTGAAAGTTTCCACGCGGTGCGGCTTCAGACCGTGACTGTGCCAGATGCGCCGTACACTGGCCTCGCTGATACCGGCCACGGCGGCCATAGTGCGAGTGCTCCAGTGGGTTGCATGAGAAGGTCTTTCCTGTGTCGTCTTGGCAATCACCATACGCACGAGTTCCGGTGAGATGGAAGGCGTGCGGCCAGGTCGCGGAGCGTCGTGCTCCAGCCCCGCGATACCGTCATGCAGAAAACGCGAGCGCCAGCGAGCAGCAGTGCGCGGCACGATCGAAAGCCGGTGGGCAATCTTCAGGTCCTGCTTGCCTTCGCCGGCCAGCAACACAATCCGGGCGCGCAGCACAACCCGGGCCTGAGCACTGCGCCCGCGCGCATAGGTCTCTAGCTTTGCTCTTTGCTCGCTGGTCAGAACTACTGGGGGTGCGATTCGCATCAGCCGGGTCCTCCTATTTTGCAAGAACACAGCGAAATAATAAATGTTTATATTTATGACGCATTATAATATTGCTCAGCCATGAGCAAACAGCAATCGATGGGAAAGTGTAATCTCTGCGGGGAGACGGCCAGCCAGGCTTCCATGACCCGGCACCTACAGGCCTGCAGTCCACCGGAAGCGTCCGGGTTATCGCCGGCTTCTAGAAAACAAACACCTGGCCCGAACTTCCATTTAGCCATCGAAGGACGTGACGCCAAAGCGTACTGGATGCATGTGGCAGTGCCGCTGACCGCCCCGCTGAGTAAGCTCGACGATTTTCTCCGCCATACCTGGCTTGAATGCTGCGGCCACTTGAGCGCTTTTGAAGTTGGCGGCAAGCGTTATACTTCCGAGCCCGTGGATAAAGAAATGAGCATGCGAGCACGGTTGAGCGAAGTGTTTGAGGTAGGGATGAAGTTCTTTTATGAATATGACTACGGTTCTCCAACGGCTCTTGTGCTAAAGGTTGTTGCCCTTCGTGAGCAAGGCTTGCCAAAAGGTGTCGTACAACTATTAGCCAGAAACGAGGCACCGCAGGTAAGCTGCCAGCGGTGTAGCATCCAGCCCGCCACCCAAATCTGTACCGAATGCGCGTGGAATGGGCAGGGCTGGCTTTGTGAAGCGTGCGCCGTCGCACACGAGTGTGGCGACGAGATGTGCCTGCCGGTAGTTAACTCTCCTCGCGTTGGAGTGTGCGGGTATACGGGTTAGGCGCTCCTCTTCCATAACTGCTAGGAATTTCGCCGCACTACACTAG
>DATHGV010000075.1:0-2512 GCA_035490135.1 Candidatus Methylomirabilota bacterium | reverse complement strand
GTCAGTTCGATCCTCAAATTCAAACGCGCAAATCACGCAACGCAACCGGTGTTGTAAAGCCTGCCGCTCGCGCCGCCGGCGATTCCACTCTCCCACTATCCAGAGGAGAAAAACTGCCGCAAGAAAAAGCAGCAAATAAATAGTGACGAGGGCGGTGAGACTGACGCGGATCACGGGGTCGCGGTTTCTGTCGGTGTTGCCCGCGGGTGCGTGACATCACCGCCCCATTCGATCGTCGCGATTCCCCAGGCCAGAGATGGATCGACTTTGGCGGCATTTTCCGAGCTTTGGGGAAAACGGCAGCGCGTGAGATAGCGGCGAGCCTGTTCATCCAGCGCAGGATCTCCCGAGGAATTCAGATGAAAGCAATAGCGAATTTCTCCGAGCTTACTCACGGCGACCCGAAAGCGGATCGTTTCCGGCGCCTCGTTGGTAGAAGCCGCAAAAACCCGATTTGGCAGCATTGGAGCGCCAAGAGAATCGAGCTCTTGTGAAAACGAGACAGACGTTGTGATCGGGCTGATGGCAGGGAGAGCTTGTCGGTGGCCGAATGGCACGGCGCCTGGCGGCTGAGAGCTCGGGATGCGCAAATCGACATCCTGCGGTGGAACCTCTTTTAAGACCGGTTCCGCCGCGAGGTAAGATGGTATGTGCTCGACCCTGGGCGGGGCGCGGTGCGTTGCGTCAGGCGGACGCTGCGTTGTGAAGGCGAGCGCAGGATCTTCCGCATCGATCCAGCGAAGCAACGTGCGGCCTTCATCGGAGGCGGGCGTGATCATATTTACCCGGGCTGGGGGTGGGAGGAGCGCTACTGTCGGCGGGTAAACAATTTGGAAAACATAGAAACAGAAAGCATGTGCGACTAAAGAAAGCGCTAGAAAAGCGGAGATCGCCACTTTTCGGCGCCGAGGCGATTCCCAATCAAAAAGAAGCGACTCGGCAGCAAATTCAGGAGTGGACGCGTTCATCGCGACGGAGTCGCAGCCAACGCGACAGACGTGATGCCGTGTTCAAGCACGGCGTTTGTCACCTGTGCAACCATTTCATAGGGAGTCGAGCGGTCGGCCCTGATGATAATCGACAGGCCCTCACGCTTGGCGGCATCCAGTAAAGGCCCAAGTTGCGCGATGGTGACTTTCTGGTCCCGGTAATAGATGGCCGGGACTGTGCCACCGGTAATGCTGATGATTTGCTGTTTAGTCTGCGGGCCAAGCGTAAAGCGCGAGAACGGCATCGACACGGAAATGCCTTGCTGCAAAATGAAATTCGAACTAAGCAGCAGGAAAAAAACGAGGAGGAAGGTCACGTCCACTACCGCCAGAAAAACGAGCCATCCGAAGCTATATTCCTTCGTACGGCTAAGCTTCATCAGGCGCTGCAGTGCTTATCGATTTTTACCCAAATCGTCGTTTAAGAATCAATTCGTGCCTCGGATTCGACCATCTGTCCGGGCGATTGGAAGCTGATGATGCCACTAATCGGCCGGATCTCCGTCAACATATGGACGATCTCAATCCCCGCGCGCTCCATGTCGTGGAGCATAGTGTTCACGCGCGAAGAAAGATAACTATAAGCGACAAAGGTTGGCGTGGCCACGACCAGGCCCGCCGCGGTTGTGAGCAAACTCTTATAGACACCGCTCGAAAGCTCAGTGACTGTCGCATAGCCGCCGCTTGAGGCAATGGTGCCAAAGGCGTCGATCATTCCAGCAACGGTCCCAAGCAATCCGAGCAATGGCGCGAGGAAGGCGATCGTAGCCAGCACTCCAAGAAACCGTTCCAGCTTCGGTACTTCGAGTTGAGCGGCTTCCTGCACAATATCGCGCAATTCCGCTCGCGGCGCGTCGTGCCGGATGATCGCAGCATGAATCACGCGCGCGACCGGGCCCGATGTCCCCGCTGATTCATGCAAGGCCTCAGCGAAATTGCGACGCCGAATAAGGTTCGAGAGGCCTTTTAAGAATTCGCCCACGTGGATCGTAGCACGATGAAAGTAGAAGAGGCGCTCGGCAAAGACGGCGATCGAAACGACGCTGCAGGCCAGAATTGGCCACATCAACAACCCACCTTTTTGAATGTACTCAATCACGCTGGTTTTGTAGCTCTTTTTGGCACCTATGGCAAGCCAGCAACAAAAGGTGATCTCGGTGGCGCTCGCCCTACCGTGAGCTTCTCTCGCGCGACTTTGGTGAAGACGACGGGCCGGTGATTAAGGGAGTTACGCGGCCCAGCAATTTGCCGGACGCATCGAAGATGGAATAGCCTGTTCGTTTCCCGTTTTGATCGTAACTATAAACGATCTTATGCAGAACGGTGCCATCTTCCGCGCTTTGGGTTTCTTCCTGAAGATGGCCTCCGCCATCGTACTTGTACTGGCTCTTGAAACGAAAGCGCCCGTCGGGTCCAAAAATTTGTCCGCTGGAGAAACGCCCCGCATCATCCAGTTCATAACGAATTTTCTCACGAAGTTTGCCCTCCTGATCAGTGATCGTCGCAACAGCCACGTGCTGCGC
>DATHGV010000074.1:0-3321 GCA_035490135.1 Candidatus Methylomirabilota bacterium | reverse complement strand
TGCAAGATTTTCATTTGTACGATTTAATGCGTTTATTAGATGGGAGTTGATGTCGCGCGACGCGTCGAGTAAACTCTCTTATGATAAGTGAGAAGTTATTGATATAAACTTTATAACCTATTGACTACTATCAAGATTCCTGAGGACCTCAAGACTATCCTTAACGCTGCGTGGAAAGAAACCCGGAAGGTTCCAGGTCATCTTGGGGAGAGCGAAGCTCGATTTCTCGGGTTGCTGGCCGCGTGCGTGCCAGCTAGGGGCGCGATTGTCGAAATTGGCAGCTTCAAGGGACGGTCTACGGTCATGCTGGCCAAGGTTGCTTCCCATTACGGCTTGGGCTGGGGATTCCGACGAAATCGATCATTGTTTCCGAGTTCATGTCGATCACTCGTTCCGAGGTCATGCCGATCAGGATCGGAGCGAAGCGACGCTAGCATTTGTCATCTTGGAGAAGTGATCGGCATCCGTCAAGAAAGTTTCGTTGGTTTTTCTTTCTTGCGGTTGTTTTGTCGTTTGAGGGTCGGCTTGGGATGGGCCGGAGCGTAGCCCAGCGACGCCCGTTAGGGCGGCGCGTTTTGGGCGTAGCGTAGGCCCAGCCCAAGCCGAGTGGCGCGTCCGTCGTGGTCTTCACAGTTTCTCCTCCGGCAGTTTGGGATTCTGATTCTTGCGCATCGATTCTCCTTGCAACTCGATCCGATGAGCGTTGTGTACCAACCTATCCAAAATGCTGTCTGCCACGGTAGGTTCACCGATCTGCGCGTGCCAAGCCGTTACGGGCAACTGGCTGGTGAGCACCGTGGCTCGTGTTTGATAGCGCTCATCGCAGATGTCCAAAAAATCTCGGCGATCGCTCTCCGACAGTGGTGTCATGGCAAAATCGTCCACGATCAGTACGTCCACTCGGCCCAACCGATACAGCAGGTCGCCAACACTCCCGTCGGCTCGCGCCATCGCTAAGTCACGGAACAGTTGTGTGGCCTTGATGAACAACGCCTTGTAACCGTCTCGACAAGCTTTCTGTCCCAGAGCTCGCGCTAAATACGTTTTGCCAACTCCGGTTGCGCCCACCAGAAAAATATTCTGGTGTTCCCGTACCCATGCCGATTCCAAGGTCAAGGATCGCAGCTGTTGTCGGTCGAGCCCTCGGGATGCGCGGTAGTTGATATTCTCGATGCAGGCGTTCCCTCGCAACCGAGCATTGATCAACCGTCGCTGCAGCGCCTGATTGTGCTTCCAGTTCCACTGCCGATCGACCAGCAGTCCCAAGCGTTCTTCAAAACTCAGACGATGCATCTCCGGATCTTGTTCTTGCTCCCGGAAAGCCTCCGCCATTCCACGAAGTCGCAGCGTATGGAGTTTCTCTACGGTTTGTTGTGTCAGCATCATGTCCTCACTGTATCGTTGGTGGTTTACTTGGATCGAAGTACGCAGCGCCGCGGATGTTGTCATGCGTTACCGGTGCCCCGCTTGACGATTCCTCAATCGGCACACGATCGAGTTGTCGTTCCAAGATCGATTTAATGCTCTTGTACGAGCAGGCGCCCTGCATACAGGCGCGCTGCGCCGCCGCCTCTACACGCTCGCGCGAGTACTTCGTGCCCAGTCGGACGATCCCCAGGCACGAGCGATAACCTTGCTCCGGATGACGACGCGTGGCCAGGATCTCCTGGAAAAGTTTGGCAGTCGCTGGACCGATGGTCTGCGCCCACTGCAAGATTCGGGAAGGCGTCCACTCTAAATACCGCTGATGAGATTTCGGCCGGTGTTGCTCGGCCGTAGTCGCTTGATAGGGAGCTTCGCTGCGTGCATGGGAGGCCACGCGCAGGCCGTTCTGAAAGATTTCGACCGTCGTCCCCGTGGAGCGCACTTCGACGCGCTGGCCCGTCAACGTATAAGGAACGCTGTAGTAGTGGTGGTCGATCTCTACGTGATAGTCGATGTTCACTCGGGCCGTCTTCCAACTGCCGAACTCGAAACGCTCGACAGGCAGCGGACGCAAAGCCGGCCGATCCACGCTTTCCAACAAGCTGGCGCGCGTGCCTTCCCGCTTACGGAAGGGACGGTTGTTCAACCGTTCGAGCAACTCTGCGATGGCTTGATTCAAAGACGACAAGTGGAAGAACTTGTGTTTACGCAGTGCAGCGAGGATCCATCTTTCAACTAATAAAACTCCTGATTCTACTTTCGCCTTATCGCGGGCTTTATAGGGACGCGTTGGAATGATCGCGACACCATAGTGTTCCGCCATTTCTTGATAGGTTCTGTTCACATCCGGTTCGTAGCGATTCGCTCGCGTCACACCAGATCGCAGATTGTCGGGAACCACGATCGCAGGCAGACCACGAAAATGTTCAAAGGCCCGAACATGAGATGCGATCCAGTGGTTCAGCTCCTGTGACCAAGTCGCTTCCGCGTAGGTGTAGCTGCTGCAGCCCAGCACGGCGACGAATATCGAAGCCTGGCGAGCTTCGCCGGTACCGCTTTCATGAATCGCGACGGTATCCCCGGCATAGTCAACCCACAGCTTTTCGCCCGCCACATGCTCCTGCCGCAACACCACGTTGCGCCGCTGCGACCACTCCCGATACAGATCGCAGAACCGGCTGTAAGCGTAGCTTTCCGGATGCGCTTGTCGATACTCCTCCCACACCAGTTGCAACGTAAGATGCTCGTGGCTTTGTAGCTCTCTCTCGATGGCGGCGAAATCAGGTGCGGGTTTGTGACGGCGGGCGACTGCTGAAGGACGTTCTCCGAATAGCGTGGTTTCTAACTTCAAATAATCCCAATCGGCTACCTCCGGCCAACTGATCCCAGCCGCTTTCGCCGCCTGGAGACATGCATTTACGGTGCTCTGTGCCAGGGAACAACTTCGGGCAATCTGGCGCTGCTTCAATCCAAAAAAGTGCAGTCGTAGGATTTCTCTCGTTTTCCGCATGGACGTCCTCAGTTGGGCCAATGGTGTGGGCTCCTCCACTTTCCAGTGGAGCCCTACCGGCCCTGGGTTTGTCCAGCGCGCTTCCTAACTCCCTGATCAAATCATTCCGACAGCCCTAAATTCCTGATCGGCTTGACCTCGGAACCACTGATCGGCATGCCTCGGAATGCTTGATCGGTTTGCCTCGGAACAGATGATCGGTTTGACCTCGGAATGTGTGATCGGCATGCCCCGGAATATCCAGGGATTGCGACTATTTATTAACTCGGTTGTTCCGCACTGTAGGCCGTTTCCATGACCGCGCTCGAGGCCGCCGTCGATGACGCATTTCTGTCCGTGTGGCGTCAGGCGTTGCTGGAACAAAAACGAATCGTAACTGTTGGCAA
>DATHGV010000073.1:0-7974 GCA_035490135.1 Candidatus Methylomirabilota bacterium | reverse complement strand
GAAGAAATTTGCGCACGCTACCCCGTAGAGATGGTGCGCTTCGGCTCCAGCGGCACGGAAGTTACCATGCACGCTTGCCGCATGGCCCGCGCAGCCACCAAGCGCGACAAAATTTTAAAATTTGAAGGCGCCTATCACGGCTTGCATGACACCGCGCTCGTCAGTGTCAAACCCAAAGCGGAAGAATACGGCGATCCTAACGCTCCGACCTCGGTACCCGGCGGCCTAGGTGTTCCCAAAGCCTCCGTCGACAACGTGACGATCGCGGCCTTCAATAATCTGGCCAGCGTGGAAAACCGCTTTAAACAATTTCCCGGCCAGATCGCGGCGATTGTTCTCGAGCCCATTTTGATGAACGTGGGATTGTGCATGCCGCAGCCTGGATTTTTGCAGGGCTTGCGCGATATCGCTACGAAAAATGGCTCACTGCTGATTTTTGACGAAGTAAAAACCGGCGCCAAACTGGCCTGGGGCGGCGCCTCGGAGTTTTTCGGCGTGAAGCCGGACATGCTCTGCCTCGCAAAATCCATTGGCGGTGGCGCGCCACTGGGCGCGTTCGGAGCCAGCCGCGCGGTGATGGATCTGATTTCGCAGCACAAAGTTTTTCATGGCGGCACCTACAACACCAATCGCATCTCCATGGCTGCCGGGCTAGCAACTTTTCGCGAAGTTTTGACTCGCGAAAATTACGCGCATGTCGGCAAGCTCAGTAAAAAACTCACTGAGGGCTATCGCAAAACCGTGGCAAAAGTGGGTTTGCAGGCCTACGTAGTTAGCGCTGGCGTAAACGGCGCGTTGATGCTGTACCCGCAGGAAATTCGCAATTATCGTGACTGGACGGCCATTGATGTCGATCTGTGGCGCCACTATTGGTTTGCGATGGTAAATCGCGGCGTGCTCGCCCAGCCTTACTGGTGGGACGAGCAGTGGACCATCTCGGTGCAACACACCGAAGCGGACATCGACAAGCATCTTGCGGTGTTTGAAGAAATTGCGCCGGCGCTGGCTCACGCGCAGCAAGAGCGCGGTGTCGCCTTTGTGGGCGCAGCCGGGCATTGACCAAAAATTTGCGAGTGATTCTGGCCGGCGAGCGAACCGCAGGCACGCTGCCGCTTAGCTCACCATCATCAAACCTGGGGAAATTATGTCCACCGAAGTCAGCGTGCCGCTTGTCAATGCGCGTGAAACCGGCGCGCCACATTTGCGGCGTGTTTTAGGCCGCTGGGACCTCGTCCTTCTTTTTGTCGTCGCCGTCTTCAACCTGAACGTCGTTCCTTCCATCGCCGCCAACGGCGGAGTCACCGTGTGGCTATGGCTGATTTCGCTGCTGCTTTTTTTCTGGCCGCAGGGAATCGCGGTGATTGAGCTGGCGCACCGTTTTCCCGGCGAAGGCGGCGTTTATTTATGGGCCAAGGAAGTTTTTGGTGACTTCCATGGTTTTCTCTCAGGCTGGTGCTACTGGACGAACAACATGATGTATGTGCCTACCGTGATGCTGTATTTCGTGGGTGTGTCGGTGTACGCGCTTGGCGCCGGGCACGAGTCACTGGCCGACAGTAGAATGTTCGCGCTGACCGCTTCCTTGCTGCTGCTGATTATTTTGGTGGTGATGAATATCAGGGGCCTGGGAGTCGGAAAGTGGATCAATAATTTTGGCGCCATCGGCACCGGTATTGCCGCCGCGGTATTGATTGGATTGGGCGTCATCGTTTGGCTGCGATTTGGAACTACGGTTACCTCCGCTGATTTTGCGATTCCCGCGAATCCGCGATTCGTGCTCAATTCCTTTGGCGTAATCTGTTTTGGCCTGGTGGGACTCGAGCTTGCTTCCGTGATGGGCGACGAAATTGAGAATCCGCAAAAGACTTTGCCCGGCGCGGTGGCCTGGGGCGGAATTCTTTCCGGCCTTCTCTATATCGGCGCGACGCTGACGCTGCTGATCGCCGTGAGCAAAGAAAACATCAGTGTGTTGCAGGGAATTGTCCAGGCCGTAAGGCACATGGCCGGGCGCGTGGGCGTGCCCTGGATCGTTGCGCCGTTCGCATTTATGTTGAGCATTTCGATTGCGGGCATTGGATCCGCGTGGCTGGGCGGCTCCGCCAGGATTCCCTTCGTCGCGGGGCTGGATTCCTACATGCCCGCCTGGCTGGGGAAGGTTCATCCCCAATATGCCACCCCCTACGCCGCGCTGATCGTGCATGCCTCGGTGTCGATGATTTTGGTGATTCTTAATTTCAGTTTCACTGGCGCGGGAGTGCAGGAAACTTTTCAAAAACTTTTGTCCCTCGCGGTTGTGCTGCAACTTGTGCCCTTCCTTTACATGTTTGCGGCGCTGCTGAAAATGGCGTCGCAAACGCCATTCGTACGCGGGCGCTACAGCCGCATGACGCTGCTGCTCGCGGGTGCCAGCGGCTTGCTCACCACTACCGTTGGTATCGCGCTTGCGTTTTTTCCTGCGCAGCAGATTACTTCGCTGCGTTCCTACGAACTGTGGATGTTTGGCGGGACGCTGTTTTTCATCGGCCTGGCAGCTTTTTTCTTTTTTGTGTATGGACGGCGCAAGACGGTGCGAAAACTTGCGGCCATGGCTCCTGGTATTTAATGACGTGCTCGCGTACCAGTGCGGGCGCGCTTTCGCTTGATGCTTTTGTATTTGATGATTGCAGATGACAGTACACGGATTTGGAGGCGGTTATGCCAGGCACGGTCAAGGCTGAAGTCCGAACATATAAGAATTTTGTGAATGGAGAATGGCTTCCTGCCGCTTCCGGCGAAACTTTTCCGGTCTACGATCCCTCCACGGAAGAAGTCATCGCCCAGGTGCCCTCCTCGAACGCTGCGGATGTGGATCGCGCGGTAAAAGCTGCGCGCGCCGCGTTTGATTCTGGTCCGTGGGGCCAGACCAATGCCGCTGAGCGTGGCCGCATTTTATTCAAGCTCGCGGAAAAGATCCGGCAGAACACCGCCATGCTTGCGGAACTGGAATCGCGCAACTCCGGCAAGCCCATTGTCGAAGCTGAATTCGACATCGCGGATGTGGCCACCTGCTTTGAATATTACGGAGGCCTCGCGAACAAAGTAATGGGCCACGTGAATCCCGTGCCCGCCAACGCGCTTAGCTTTACCTTGCGCGAACCCGTTGGCGTTGCCGGGCAAATCATTCCCTGGAATTTTCCGCTGTTGATGGCTGCGTGGAAGCTAGCTCCCGCGCTCGCGGCGGGCTGCACGTGCGTGCTCAAGCCCGCGGAACAAACTCCCCTCACCGCGCTTGAATTTGCAAATTGGTTCGAAGAAGTCGGCTTGCCGCCGGGTGTCGTCAATATCGTGAATGGCTTTGGCGAGACATGCGGCGCGGCGCTCGTCGCACATCCCGGTGTGGATAAGATCGCCTTCACCGGCAGCGCGGCGGTCGGCAAACTGATCGTCAAGAGCGCCGCGGAAACCTTGAAGCGTGTAACGCTGGAGCTTGGCGGCAAGTCGCCAAACATTTTCTTCGAGGGCGCCGATTGGGAAGCCGCCGTGGACGGCGCGCTCTTCGGCGTGTTTATCAATCAAGGCGAAGTCTGCTCGGCAGGCAGCCGCATCCTGGTCGAAAAGAAAATGTATTCCAAATTTGTCGAAGCCATGACGGAAAAAGCGAAACGCATCCAGCTCGGCGCGCCTCTCGAGCGTGCCACAAAAATGGGTCCGCTGGTCAGCAAGGAACAATTCGATCGCGTCAGCTCTTATCTTGAAATCGGCAAGAAAGAAGCCAAGGTAGCCATCGGCGGCGGCCGCCCAAAGCAATTTGGAAAAGGTTACTACGTCGAGCCAACCATTTTTTACGATGTCGATAACAATGCACGAATTTCCCGCGAGGAAATTTTTGGTCCGGTGGCTTCGGTAATTCCTTTCGATGATGAAGCCGGAGCCATCCGCATTGCCAACGATACGCCGTACGGATTGGCCGCCGCGGTTTGGACGCGCGATATTTACAAAGCTTTTCGTGTGGTGAAAGCCGTCCGCGCCGGAATTGTCTGGGTCAATCACATGCAGCCCACTTACGTGGAAGCCCCGTGGGGCGGCTATAAACAATCCGGATTCGGCCGCGAGTTGGGACCCTGGGGTCTGGAAGAATATCTCGAAACCAAGCAGGTGTTCGTCAATCTCGATGAAACGCCCATCGCCTGGTATTAGCTTCAAAGGAAAAAGAATATGAGCTCCATTCAGCTTCGAACGGAAATTCCCGGGCCGCGTTCACGCGCGTTGATGGCGCGCCGTGAAGCGGCGATTCCGCGCGGACCTTATCATGCAACGCCCATTTTTGCCGCCAAAGCAGAGGGCGCCATTCTGGAAGACGTGGACGGCAACCGCTTCATCGACTTCGCCGGCGGCATCGGTTGCGCAAACATGGGACATCGCAGCGCTCCGGTCATGGCCGCGATTCGCGAGCAGATCGAAAAATATCTGCATTTGTGCTTCAGCGTGACCCCCTATGAGCCCTACGTTGCGGTCGCGGAAAAGCTGAATGCGCTGGCGCCGGGAAAATTCGCGAAAAAAACATTTATCGTGAACACTGGCGCGGAAGCGGTGGAAAATTCCATCAAGATTGCACGCGCCTACACCAAGCGCCCTGCGGTGATCTGTTTCAACGATGCCTTTCACGGGCGCACGCTGCTGGCCATGTCGTTAACCAGTAAAACGGATCCCTACAAATCAGGATTCGCGCCATTCGTGAACGATATTTATCGCATTCCATACGCGTACTGCTACCGCTGTTCGTACAACCTGACTTATCCGTCATGCAAAATGGCCTGCGCGCATGCGCTCGAAGATGCCTTCAAACGCCTTGTGCCTGCTGAGTCAGTTGCAGCCGTAATCGTTGAGCCAGTTCTGGGCGAAGGCGGCTTCGTCACTCCACCCGAAGAATTTTTCGGCATCATTCAGGAGATCTGCCGCAAACACGGCATCGTTTTCATCGCCGATGAAGTGCAATCGGGCATCGGTCGCACCGGAAAATTCTTTGCCGTTGAACACTATGCCGTCGAGCCCGACCTGATCGTCACCGCGAAATCGCTCGGCGGAGGTTTGCCTATCGCGGCGGTTACCGGCCGCGCGGAAATTATGGACGCACCTGGTGTCGGCGGGCTAGGCAGCACGTTCGCGGGCAATCCGGCGTCGTGTGCAGCTGCACTGGCGGCCATCGAAATGATGCAAAGCAGCGAGTTGCTGCAGCGTTCCATCGCGATCGGCAAAACATTTGAGGCGCGTGCAAGCCAGTGGCAAAAAAAATGGCCGCTCGTCGGCGAAATTCGCGGCATCGGTGGAATGTGCGCCATCGAACTGGTGCGCAACCGTGAAACGCGTGAACCCGCGGACGCCGAGACCAAAGAGATCGCGCATTATTGCTACGAACACGGCCTCATTACCATCACCGCCGGCACCTACAACAACGTCATGCGGATCTTGGTGCCGCTGCCCATTACCGACGAGCAGCTCAATGAAGGTCTGGAGGTGATGGAGGCGGCTTTAGCCGCTGTGTCGGATCGCGCCCCCGCGCTGTCCCACGCCTAGCGGTACATGAAAAACCGTCGCGCAATTCGCGGCTGTCCGCGGCTAACAGCTATTTGTTGATATCCTCTTTGTTCTCCAGGCGCTTCAGCATCGGCTGCAAGAATGTCTTGTTCTGATCCGGCGCGGCCGCAATCGACAGTTTCATTTCCTTCACGGCTACGTCGAAATTTCCAGAAGCGGAAGCGACGCGCGCCGTGCCAAGATGCGAGATCCAATGATCGGGAAACTGCTTGGCATCCCGCCGATAGAGTTCGAACGCTTTATCCTGTTGTTTCTGCCGCTGCAATCCACGCGCGTAAACGTATAACTGGACGGCGTTGGCTTTGTCGAGCGCCAGCGAGAGTGTCGCCGCGGCTTCCTGCTTTTTACCAGTGGTGTCCAGAATGCGCGATTTCGTCTCCAAATTGTCGAAGCGCTCCTCATTTTGGATGGAAGTGTCTTCCCACTTCAGCGCTTCGTCCAGTTTATAGTTGTTGTCCAGATTCCAGTTCGCGGCTTCATCGTAACCCGCCCAGGTAAACCCGCCGGTATTGCGCAACTGGTTCGCGATGCTGTGCTCGACAATCGCGTTGGTATCCACTTTGGTGTGGAAGGGAACGGCAACTTTGCCCCAGCGCAGCGTCGCCGTTGCCGAATCGAGTTTCATATCATCGAAGGTGTACGCCAGCGAATCGCGATTTTCAGCGGCAACGGGTTTTACATTAACGCGCAGAGCATCTTCTTTTTTGTCATAGCTGAAGCTGCCCCACGAAGTGGAATTCTTCGAAAATATAATGGTCCACTCGTCGGCGTTGGGAATCATGTGCAGCCCGTAAGTTCCTGCGGCCAGTGGATGACCCTCAACGCTAACGTCATCGGTAAAAGAAATCGTAGTATTTTCGTTCGCGCCGGCGCGCCACACCTCTCCGTAAGGCACAGTTTTTCCGAAAAGGTCGCGTCCGCCAGCCAATGGCGCGTGATAAATGATCGTGATATCGGTGAGGCCCACGCGCTGCGTTATCTGCGCTCGTTGGCTGAGCCTGGGAAGATTTAATTCCGTAGCCTGGCTTCCATTTTTAAATTGCGCGTGCACCGGTTGCGCTACGGCCGCCATAGTAAGCAACACAACAACAATCAGCCCGCAGAAAGTACGCATAAAGGCTCCTTTTCAGTGTCGAAACATTCCTACGCATTTCGTCATACTCGGTAAAAGGCTTGGAAGGACGCGCAGAAATGCCGCTGTCCACTTGATTGGCATAGACGCACAGGGGGAAAAATCGTAAGCACAAGGGCAGGGAATCGCTCGCCTAGCTCCTTTTTACCGCACCACGATTTTACAATTCTTACAACTCCGCGTTTGGCAGAGCGAATACGCCCGTTCCTCGACATGCGGAGCATTTTACTAAAGCGACGTAGTTACTTGATCCACACCGTTTTTATATTTGTAAATTCGCGAATACCGTTGATGCTCAACTCCCGCCCGTGCCCTGAACGCTTCACTCCGCCGAACGGAACGCGAGGATCGGATGCCACCATCTGGTTGATAAATACCATTCCGGCTTCCAACTCTTTGATGAACAAATCGCGCTCCCGATCATCATTGGTCCACGCGCTGGCTCCCAGTCCGTAACGGTGGTCGTTGGCCACGCGCACGGCGTCTTGGGCGTTTTTCACCCGAAATAAAGAAGCGACCGGCCCAAACAATTCTTCGCTGGCCGCCGGCGAATTGTTGGGAACGTTGGTGAGCACCGTCGGCGGATAAAAATAACCCGGCCCTCCATTTGGTTTTCCGCCGGTCAAAACTTTTGCGCCTGCGTCTATGGATTTTTGCACATCGGCTTGTAGCGATTCCACTGCTCCGGCCGTGGCCAGCGGGCCCACGTCGGTTTTTGCATCCATCGGATCGCCAACCTTCAACGATTCCATTTGGCTGACAAAGGCGTGCTCAAACTTGTCGGCGATTTCGTCGGCGATGATGAAACGCTTCGCGGCGATACAGGATTGCCCGTTATTTCCCACTCGGGCTTTCACCGCGGTAGCCACCGCGTCATCCAGATTCGCGCTGGGCATTACGATGAAAGGATCGCTGCCACCCAGCTCCAGCACAACTTTCTTGATGCGCTTGGCCGCGGACACCCCTACTTGCTTGCCAGCCTCCTCGCTGCCCGTAAGGGTGGCGGCCTGAATGCGCGGATCATTTAAAATTCCATCCACTTCTTTCACACCGATCAACAAGGTCTGAAAAGCGCCCTCTGGAAATCCAGCGCGCAACACGATCTCTTCAATTTTCAGCGCGCATTGTGGAACGTTGGAAGCGTGCTTGAGCACGCCAACATTTCCGGCCATCAAGCCCGGCGCGATAAAACGAAAAACCTGCCAGAAAGGATAATTCCATGGCATCACCACCAAAATCGGACCAAGCGGCTGGTAATGCACGTAGCT
>DATHGV010000072.1:0-3958 GCA_035490135.1 Candidatus Methylomirabilota bacterium | reverse complement strand
CTAGCTAAGTACTACTTTTCATAAATACGATGACGTATCAAGTATGCTCTTTACGAGGCTAGATCTGCTATGCTTGGCATTAAGGAGATTACTTCTTTATGCCAAGAGAAAGCCCATTTGCGATAGTTCTCTCCAAAGAAGAACGCCTTGCGCTGAAAGCTCAGGCCCACCAGTATACGTCACCGTATTGTGATGTGGTCCGAGCGAAGATCGTATTGCTCGCGGCCGAAGGTCTCTCCAACGACGTCATCGCTGCTCGCCTAGACACGGCGCGCCAGATTGTCAGCAAGTGGCGCAAGCGATTCGCCCTTGCGCGACTTCCTGGCTTGGAGTCGCAGCCTCGGGGCGGGCGTCCCGTCCTCTTTTCCCCCCAGCGTCGTCGTCCAAGTTAAGGCGCTCGCTTGTGAACTCCCGCATCGCTTGCAGCTACCGCTCTCGCGACTCTCTCTTTCCGAGATTCGGCGCGAAGTGATCACACAGGGATTGGTAGCTGAGATTAGCGGGGCGACCTTGTGGCGCTGGCTCAGCGCTGATGCGCTCCGCCCTTGGCAACATCGCAGTTGGATCTTCCCACGGGACCCGGATTTCGCGGCCAAGGCCGGGCGCATCCTCGATCTGTATGATCGCCTTTGGCAGGGGCACCCTTTAAGTGCGCGTGAGTTCGTCATCTCGTGCAGACGAAAAAAGCAGTATCCAAGCCCGTCGCCGCAAGCAGCCGACGCTATCTCCCGCACCAGGTCGTTCCACCAGAGTCGAACACGAATATTTCCGTGAAGGCGCATGGACCTATCTGGCGGCGTGGGACGTGCATCGGGCCAAGGTGTTCGGCCACTGCGAAAAGAAAACCGGCATTGCGCCGGTCGATCGCCTGATTGGAGAAGTTATGAGCCGAGAGCCTTATAAGTCAGCACGTCGCGTTTTCTGGATCATGGACAACTGTTCCGCACATCGCGGCCAAAGGACGGTCGACCGCCGGCGCTCTCAATGGCCCAACGTGGTCCTCGTGCACACCCCCGTCCACGCTAGCTGGCTCAATCAAATTGAGATTTATTTCTCTATTGTTCAGAGGAAGGTTCTCACACCCAACGACTTCAAATCCCTCAGTGATCTCGAACAGCGGCTGCTAGCTTTCGAGCGCCGATACGAGGAAACCGCCTCGCCCTTCCAATGGACCTTTACTCGTCAAGACCTGACAACTCTCTTGGCGAAGATCGAAAACAAACGGTTAGCTTCCGCCGCCTGACGCCCTTACAAATACGTCACCGTAATTCCGAGCAAGAGTACTAAGCAATTGTTAGTGGGCTGGGGAATAGTTTTTTACGTCCACCGGTTCGAACATGGTGGCAGTGGCGGCGTGGGTCTTCTCGTAGGCGGTGATTTCGGGTTCGTGTTTCAGGGTGGTGCCGATGTCGTCGAGTCCCTGGAGCAGGACTTCTTTGCGCGATGGGGCGATTTCAAATTTGTAGCTTAGGCCGTGGTTGTCGCTGACGGTTTGGTTGGGGAGATCTATGGAGAGCGAGTAGCCTTCTTCTTTTTCTGCGCGCTTGAATAGCTCTTCGATTTGTTGCTCGGTTAATTCAGCGGGAAGGATGCCGTTCTTGAAACAATTGTTATAGAAAATGTCGGCGTAGCTCGGAGCCAGAATGACGCGGAAGCCGTAATCGCCGATGGCCCAGGGTGCGTGCTCGCGGCTTGAGCCGCAGCCAAAGTTCGCGCGCGCGAGTAGCACCGATGCGCCTTTGTAGCGCGGGAAATTCAGCACGAACTGGGGATTTGGTTTTTCGCCTGGCAAGTAGCGCCAATCGTAAAACAGTATGCGACCGAAGCCCTGGCGCGTGAGGGCCTTGAGGAATTGCTTGGGTACCATTTGATCGGTGTCCACGTTTACGCGATCGAGCGGCGCGACTAATCCGGTATGGGTAATAAATGGTTTCATGGTGCTCCAATTATGGATGGTAAAAGTTGGTGTTTCCGTGTTGCGTTTCGCAGTAAGTCACTGCTAGGCCTAAAATCAACCGAGATCCACATAAAGACGTTTCTGATTCCCACGGGCATCGGCCCACGATTCTGGCCAAATCGATCACTATGACGCGCCTCTAAGGTTAGCCAAACCACTGTGACGATGAGTGCGAGCGCTAACAATGCGTGTTCGATGTATTCCGAACGAATCGGTCCTCCGATTTATTCCACTGACTCGACCGTGAATTCGCGTACGTCCACAAAATGGCCTGCAATGGCGGCGGCTGCGGCCATTACTGGGCTGACCAGATGGGTGCGGCTGTCTTTGCCCTGGCGGCCTTCGAAATTGCGATTGGAGGTGCTGGCGGAGCGCTCGTGTGGAGGAAGGACGTCGGCGTTCATGCCGATGCACATGCTGCAGCCTGCGTCACGCCATTCGAAACCGGCTTCGCGAAAAATTTTATCGAGGCCTTCTTTTTCAGCTTGCGCTTTTATGCCGCGGGAACCTGGGACGATCAGCGCTTGCTTGATGTTGCGCGCGACGTGTTTGCCCTCGACAAAATGCGCGGCCGCGCGCAGATCGTCGATACGCGAATTGGTGCAGGAGCCGATGAACACGCGATCAACGGGAATATCCACGATGGGCGTGCCTGCTTTCAAGCCCATGTACACGAGAGCTCGCTCGGTGGCTTTCTGGTCGTTCAGATCGCTGAACGAACCGGGATCGGGCACGCGGTCAGTAACGCCAGTAACCATTCCCGGGTTGGTGCCCCAGGTGACTTGCGGGGCGATTTTTTCTGCTTGCAGTTCGACGGTCGTATCGAATTTCGCGCCATCGTCGGTTTTTAATTGTTTCCAGCGGCCGACCGCCTCTTCGAACGCTTTTCCGCGCGGCACGAAGGGGCGGCCTTCAAGATAAGCAAACGTAGTTTCGTCGGGCGCGATCATTCCGGCGCGAGCGCCGCCTTCGATGGTCATGTTGCAGACGGTCATGCGGCCGTCCATGGAAAGTTCGCGAATCGCCTGGCCGCTATATTCGGCAACGTGCGCGGTGCCGCCGCCAATGCCGATTTTGCCGATGATGGCCAGGATGATGTCCTTGGCGGTGACGCCGTGGGGACGCTTACCATTTACAACGATGTTCATTGTTTTGGAACGCGATTGCACGAGACACTGAGTGGCTAGAACGTGTTCCACTTCGCTGGTGCCAATGCCGAAGGCCAACGTGCCGAATGCGCCGTGAGTGGAGGTGTGGCTGTCGCCGCAAACGATGGTCTGACCCGGCTGCGTGATGCCCAGTTCGGGGCCGATGATGTGCACGATGCCTTGATTTTTGCTATGCATATCGAAGAGGCGCACGCCAAATTCTCGGCAATTTTTTTCGAGCGCATCGAATTGCAGTTTGGCGTCTTGATCGAGAATAGGCAGCGTGCGGTCAGTTGTGGAAACAGAGTGATCCATCACCGCGAAGGTGAGATCGGGGCGGCGAACTTTGCGGCCTTCGACGCGAAGCCCGGCGAAAGCTTGCGGTGAAGTGCCTTCATGTATCAGGTGCCGGTCAATATAAATGATGGAGGGCTGTCCGGCTTCTTCACGAACCAGGTGGGAATCCCAGATTTTTTGGTAGAGAGTCTTAGGCGGCATGGTGGCTCCAGCGATTTTAGCACTCGCGTGTGTAACTGGGTAGTCGGGGCGGGTCCGCGGTAGTTAGTCAGTCCCCAATGCGTTTACCAGTCATGTGGCCCCGCCTCCGCTTGGGCCGGTCGATGCGTCGACCTGTTGAGCCCCACGCGTTAACGGAAACTCACCCGCTACCCTACCGGGATAACAGCGCGCACGTAACGAGCGTGCGCTTTGCGGAACCGCGAAATATTAGCATCGGGTGAGCTTCAAAGATGCTGTGTGAGAAGACTTTCCTTATAGCCAGGTCTGATGTGATACTTCAGGCCATGAACCGCTTTTACTATGTCACTTTCAGTTTGATGATCCTCGGGCTTTT
>DATHGV010000071.1:0-2145 GCA_035490135.1 Candidatus Methylomirabilota bacterium | reverse complement strand
CGACGCCCACGTCTGGGCTGAAAAATACGATTTCGATGTGAATGAAGTGTTTGCAATCCAGAGCGGGATCACGCAAAAAGTCGCAGAGCAGCTTCACGCCAAGGTCTCATCTGCCGAAAAAGCCGCCATCAAAGAGCCACCGACCACGGACCTGGTTGCATACGATTGCTATTCGCGTGCCAAGGACCTCATCAATGGCATTTCGTTTAGCACGCGGGCAAAAGAAGATTTGGTCCAGGCCGTGCAACTGCTTGACCAGGCGATCGCACGCGACCCTTTGTTCTTTGACGCCTACTGCCAGATCGCGGGAGCGCACGACCGGATGTATTTCCTTGGTTTCGACCATTCGGAGGCGCGCCTTAAATTGTCCGAAAGAGCCATTGTATCTATCCGCCGTCTGCGCCCCGACTCTGGAGAGATGCATCTGGCCCTTGCTCAGCATCTTTACTGGGCATATCAGGATTACAACCGAGCTCAAGAGGAGCTGGCTGCTGCCCGAGTTACGCTGCCGAACGAATCTCGAATTCCTCTTTTGGCTGGCTACATTGCCCGGCGGCAGGGTCACTGGGCGAAATCCTTGGAGGAAATGAAGCAGGCATTGGAGCTGGACCCGCGCAATTTTTCCATACTCCAGCAAATGTCTATCAGTTATGAAGGTCAGCGCCGCTACAAGGAGATGACCGGCACTTTGGATCGGGCGCTGGCAATAACGCCTAAAGACATTCCCACCCGGATACGGCGCGCCTGGGTTGATCTTGAATGGCGCGCGGATCCAAAACCGCTGCATACGGCAATTGAGACGATCCTTGCCGAGGACCCGAATGCGGTGTCTCAGGTCGCTGGCCGCTGGATCCTCCTCGCGTTGCGCGAGCGCGATGCCGCCGCTGCCAACCGGGCTCTGGCCGCGATGCCGGCCGGTGGTGGTGAGTGCTACGACGACAACATTCCGTTCCCTAACAGTTGGTGCCAGGGTCTTGCCGCCCGGCTCAGAGGCGACGAGCCGGCGGCTCGCGCCGCCTTCGCTGACGCGCGAGAAGAACTTGAGCAAATGGTGCGCGAGCAACCCAATTATGCAGCGGCGCTGGGCGCCCTCGGTGTGGTTGATGCTGCTTTGGGAAATAAGGAGGACGCCATCCGCGAAGGCCACCGCGCAGTCGAGCTGATGCCTGTCAGCAAAAGCGCCATTGAGGGTCCGCTGTTGATCAAAAATCTTGCTATCATTTATGCGTGGACGGGCGACAAGGACCGCGCAATCGAGCGATTGACTCAGGCAGCTAAACTGCCGGGCGATCTGAGCTACGGCCATTTGCGCCTCAATCCGCTTTGGGACCCGCTGCGCGGAGACCCGCGCTTTGAGGCAATCATCGCTTCACTTGCGCCAAAGTAGACGGGACTAGGGAGCGATCGCTTCGCGAGCATCTTGCGGAAGCGGTGGAACGCGTTGTCCTCAACGCGTTGGTAAACCAAATACGGCTTTGCCGCCTGACTTTTTCTGCGCGCGACACCCTCTGGAAGCGGGAATCCTGCGCCTTCGGTGATTAAGTTTTGGCATCATCTTCGGAGAAACCGAATCCGCCTTTGACCAACACTACCCAACTGTGCGAAGATAATTGTTTTGTTTTTGTCCTTGACAGTTATTCGTATCGCCCTTAAACGTGCCTCCTTATGAAGAATAACCAACCCGGAATCACCAAACGCTTGGTCGCGGCAATGCTGGTGACTGCGGCCGTTGTTGGGGTCAGTGCCCTTGCAATGCATACGCCCAGTTGCAACCAAAACTCCGCGGCTCGTTCTTTGAAGAGTATTCAAACCGATAAAGCCACACTGTTTTACGCCGATAACCGGCAGGATCGATCTTACTGCGTGGAGATGGTCCTGCCCGGAACCAGCGAGAGTAAAGCTGCGACTGAGAATTTGAAACTGGTCGCGGCGGCACTTTAAGCCTGCCAGTTAGCTAACGAATAGATGTGCCAGTCCCGAAAGCTTCGGGGCTGGTTCGTCACGTACCGGAGCGAAGTGGAAGCAGTGCGCCGGAAGGTGGCGCAATCCGCCTCACGCGGGCTGCCTCCACAAAAAAGCAAGTTGCAAACTTGCTTTACAATAGATGACTTCTAAACGCATTTATGCGGCTTGGTTCGGTGTACA
>DATHGV010000070.1:0-12923 GCA_035490135.1 Candidatus Methylomirabilota bacterium | reverse complement strand
GGCGTCCGCGACAACTGCGGGATGCGCGACCGCCACCAGCACTACGTCGGCGCCGCGCCCCTCAGTGCGGTCCTTAATTTCCAGTACCAGCTTACCACTACTGTTAGCGTCGAAGGACTCGATGGCCCCGAGGGTCAGGCTCTTGGCACGTCTGACGGCCATGGGATCGCTGGTGAAGATTCGGGCACCCTGGAGCTTGGCGACCATGAGTAATTGCAACCCGATGGGACCGCAGCCCAAAACGAGTACAGTTTCGCCGTTGGCGACGCGAGCTTTTTGGACGGCTTTGAAGATGGTGTTGATGGGCTCTATGAAGGTAGCTTCTTCAAAGCTAACGTCGTCGGGGAGAGCGACTATGCCGCGTTCCGCGACCCAGGGCATGGCTTTCACGTATTCGCCGAAGCCGCCGCCGTTGGGAGTGAAGCCGCCGGTCAATCCGGTGGACTTGTATTGTTTGCATTGAGAAAAGAGGCGGCGTTGGCAATAAAAACAATTGCCGCAGGGGACGTGATGAAAACTCATGACGCGATCGCCTAATTTCCATTTGGTGACGCCGGGGCCTACGGCGACGACTGTGCCTGCCAGCTCGTGACCGAGGATCTGCGGAGGATTTACGTAGGCTTGGAAAATTTTCTTGATGTCGGTGCCGCAGATTCCGCAGGCCGCGACTTTGATCAGGACTTCGCCGTCGCCGACTTCGGGAACGGGAACTTCTTCGACGCGCACGATGCCCTTTTCGCGGTAAACGCCGGCGTGCATGGCTTTGGGCACCGGTCCCAGCGTGGTAGCCGGGTGCAGCATGGTTCGCGTTTCGCTCATGAGGCGGCCACTTCCTGCAGCTCAGGTGGTGGGTTGCCGTTTGTCGCCATAGATAATTTATTTATGTAGGACTCGAGAAAATGCGCCAGCGCTTCGGCGGCGGTTTTGCTGTCGCGCCCGAGGCGCACTAAGGCTGAAACCATTAAAGGGTGTTTGGCGACGTAGCGGACTACGCTGGTGATTTTCACGTGGCCCTGGGGATCAACGATGGTGTCGAGTTCCGGGGGCATCTCGCGATCAAAGGAATCCGAAATTACGCGCACGATTGCGCAGGACACCTTTTTTTTGTTTGCGGCATGCAGGATAGCGAAGCTCTCCATGTCGACTGCGTCAGCAAATGCGGATAACTGATTTTTTTCCGTCGCGGTGTTCACAACGTGATCGCTGGTAAGCAAAGTTGCGATCCGCGTGGCGCCATTTTCGGAGGCGTGGGCTAGCAAGTCAGGATCGCAGATTTCGATTTGGTGATTGGTGTGATGTTGAACTTTTTCGGGAGCTACGATGTCTCCCAGTTTGACGGAGGATTTCAACGCGCCGGCGAATCCAGAAATAAGGCAAAAGGAATATGTTTTGGAGATAACCGCGTCCGCGACGCGCGCTGCGTTCGCCGATCCCATACCGGTTATTACGAAATCGACGCTGGCTTGTCTGATGAGGGCGCGTTGCAAGGTGATGTTGCCAATGGTCACCTTTTCCATGTTCAGCGCGCGCCAGGGGGCGAATTCCGCTTCCACCGCGTAAGTGATGAGAATGTTCATCGCCATGTCGTCTGCCTATGCCGGCACGGCGTGGGCCATGCGTTTGATGCGTCGCTCGCTGACGTAGCCGTTTTTTTCGTACCAGCGGACGGCGCGTTCGAATGCTGCCGCGACAGGTTCGGCGCGGAAGCCCCACTCCTTTTGCGCGCGGGTGCAATCCACGAACATTAGATGCTGTGCGATTTTTACGCCTTCGACGGGAATTTGCGGCTCGCGACCGATGAGCCGTGAAAACGCTGTCTCAGCATAGGCTACACCCAAGGCCAGACTATGAGGAATTTTGAACTTGGGTGCGGGCAGGCCGGTGATTTGCGCAAGCGAGTCCAAAACCTGTTTGAGGGTGAGGTTTTCCGCACCTAATAAATAGCGCTCGCCGATTTTGCCTTTTTCGGCGATGAGCAAATGGCCGGCCGCGCAATCTTCCACGCCTACGAAGTTCAATCCGGTTTCCACGTATCCGGGCATTTTCCCGTTGAGGAAATCCACGATGATTTTCCCGGTGGGAGTGGGTTTCCAGTCCCACGGACCTACCGGGGTGGTGGGCATGGCGACGACGACGGGAAGGCCGTCTTTGGCGGCTTGCAAAACTTCTTGCTCGGCCATCCACTTGGAGCGTTTGTAATGGCCAACCATTTCGTCGAGTTTGGAATCGGTAAATTCGTTGGGCAATGAGGGGCGGTCAACCGCGATGGTCGCGACGGTACTGGTGTAAATTAGTTTTTCGACGCCGACCTGGCGAGCGGTGGCTAACAGATTTTTTGTGCCGCCGACGTTGGAATCGTAGATGTCCTGGGGATTTTTGGACCACAGTCGGTAGTCGGCGGCCACGTGGAAAACACGCTGGACGCCGTTCATAGCGCGTGCGAGTGAGGATTGATCGCGCAGATCACCGGTGATGTATTCGAGCGACAAATCAGAGATGGCGCGGTTGGAACTGGAAGCGCGGACGAGGACGCGGACGTCTTCACCGCGGGCTACGAGTTGACGGACTACGTGGCTGCCAAGAAATCCTGCGGCGCCGGTAACCAGAGTGGTCATAGGGTGCGCAGTCCTTCCTCACTAGCTTCACGGGCCTCGCGGGGTTCGCAAGTGGGCACTTTTTCAACTTTTGGAACGATGGGATGGGCGATGCGTTTTTTTCCAAAGCTTGGTTCAACCGAGGCAGGGGTCAAATCGAGAAGCGCTGAAAAAGATCTCCAATGCCGGCTCGGTATCAGCTCGCGCGCGGACTGCAACGCCGCGCTGGTGGTTTGGTCGTTAGCGGTTGCCGTGGGGCGTTTGTGAATCCAGCCATCGACGTCCAGGGTCGAGACGAACCTTGCTAACTGGAGAAGTTCGCTCCTGTGGTAGTCACGGAAAATGGTGGTCTCGATACAAATGTGAAAGCCGGAAAGCTTGGCGGTGCGAAGGGCTTCTATGGTGGCGCGAAAATTTCCGGTGTACTGGACGCGCGAGTCGTGGGCGCCTTCGAGGCCATTGAGCGGCAAAACTAGGTAAAGGCGCGAGACCGGGCGGAATTCGTGGATCCGCCGGCGCAAAAGAGTTCCGTCCATTTCGACGAAAACCGTTCGGCCGGTATTGACGATCTCGCGAGTCAAGTGGCCGATGCGCGCATGTTGCAGCGGAGTGTCGCCACCGACCCAGACCACAGGGGCCGAGTTGGCGCGCACTTGCGTGAGAGCTTGTGAATCTCTAGAGGAAATCTCTACGGATGAATCGACGCAGTTCGGCGAGGTGACTTCGGTATGAGCGCGCGATTGCGCTAAATGTAGGCGCAGGGCCCAGGGATAACGTGCATCTCCAAATAAAGTTTGTGCGATGCGAACTCTGGTCAGGTTCCAGAGGAGTCGCGGAGGAAAGCGCATCATGCGCGCTAGATTCCGGAACGCAGCCGGAATTCGTTGGGCTGGAACTTCAAGGCGCAGAATTCGTCGGCTCTGCGGGCCTGATTGTGGTACCGCGACAACGCGTATACCGGGAAGGAATTGCGATACAGGTGATATTTCAGATAAAAGACGCACGGGAAACCGGTGCCGGTGAAATCGTGCTCGCTCCAGGAACCGTCTTCGTTCTGGTTGCCGACCAAATAAGAAACGGCGCGAGTGATGGCGGGGTCGCTGGTATTTGATCCGGCCAGCAAGCCGATCAAGCCCCAAGCCGTTTGCGAAGGTGTGCTTGCGCCCTGACCTTTCGAGGACGCGTCAGAATAAGTTTTGAGCGATTCGCCAAAACTTCCGTCGTCCTGTTGGACAGACTTGAGCCAAGATACGGCGCGCTGGCAATACTCTTGAGCGGTTAGAGAAACGGTTTCCAGCGCTCGGAGGACGCCGCTGGTGCCGTAGACGTAGTTCACGCCCCAGCGACCGAACCAGGAGCCATCGCCACATTGATCTTTGAGTAAAAACTTAACGGCTTTTTGTATGGCGGGATGATCCGTGGGCCAGCCAAAACGTCCGAGACACTCGAGCACGCGCGCAGTGACGTCGGCGGTGGAGGGATCGATCATGGCGTTGTGATCGGCGAAAGGAATATTGCAGAGGAAGCGGCGATCATTGTCGCGGTCGAAGGCGCCCCAGCCGCCGTCGCGATTCTGCATACTCAGGAGCCATTGAACGCCGCGGCGAGTTGCGGCTTCCATACGCTTGGCGTCAGGGAATTTCACGCGCTGCAAGGCCATCAGGACGAAAGCAGTGTCGTCCACGTCGGGGTAAAAATCATTGCGAAATTCGAAGGCCCAACCGCCGGGCTCGGCGTCTTTGTTTTTTACTTGCCAGTCGCCGGGGCCGAGAATCTGTTTGGACAAGATCCAGTCAGCGGCCTGAACGAGCGCTGGATCGTCGGGAGCTACGCCGGCTTCTTCGAGGGCGACCATGGCGATGGCGGTATCCCATACGGGGGAAACGCAGGGCTGCAGGCGAATGGTCTCGTCGTCTTCGATTTCAAAGCGGGCAAACTCCCTGGTTTCGCGGCAGGTCAAAGGATCGCCGGGACCATAACCCATGGCTACTAGCGAAAAGATGCAATTCATCATCGCCGGATAGATGGTGCCCAATCCTTCGGAGCGCTCCATGTGTTCGAGAACCCACGATTTCGCTTCGCGCAGGGCGCGTTGGCGCAGGGGTTTCCAGGGCAGGCGCTCGTAAAATTTCAGGCCGCGATCGAGGGCCAGGAAAAAATTCCGCCAGGAGATGAATTGCTTGCTCCAGTCGAAAGCGGCTCGTTTGCGGGTGGGATCCTTGAAAAGTTCGTCGACCTGGGCGCGCTCCGGGAGCTTCCAGTTGGGTCGCAGCGCGGAGAGAATCATCATGGGGATAACGATGGCGCGGGTCCAGGAAGAAAATTCGTAAATATTGATGTAGAACCAGTTGGGCAGAAGCATCAGCTCCGGCGGAATGGCGGGGACCAGTTCCCAGCCGACGGCGCCGACTAGAGCGAGGTAGAAACGGGTATAGGAATTGGTTAATTCAAGGCCGCCCAAGGCGTGGACTGAGGCTCGTGCGCGGGTCATGTGCGGCGAGTCGATGGGATCACCTGCCAATTTCAGAGCAAAGTAGGCTTTGCAGGTGGCGTTCAGCTCGGATGGGCCGCCGGGATAAATGCTCCAGCCACCGTCGGCGAGTTGGCGACGGCGGACATAGGTGGCCAGCTTGGCGATGCGGTCTGGATCGGCTTTGCCGAGTACGAAGAGATAGTAGATGTAGTCGGATTCGAGGGTAGTGTCGGCTTCGAGTTCGCCGAGCCAGTAGCCTTCCTCGGTCTGCAGGGACAAGAGGTAATTGGCGCCCCGCTCAATGGAGCTTTCCAGGCGTTCAGCCCAATTCTGTTGGCGCCAAGGTAGTGGCGCCTGAGCAACCGCGAATTCATCCTCCATGCGGACAGAAGACGCCATCAGGTGCTATTTCCCCCTCAGCCCATCGCGAGAACGATGGGTAAGTTACATAATGCTTTGGAAAGCGGAATTTCTATTCCCGTTGCCCGAACCACGCCAGGGATTAAGGCTCCCCGCCCCGCTGCAGGCCCTACACTAGTACTAGTAGATTATCGCCGGGATTGGCCCCAGCGGTCAACGACATTGTCTTATTTGGAGATGAGAGTGGCGCAGTAAAGGTTACAACTTGACGCCAGCAGGGGCTTCCAAGGTGCGCCTAATTAGCACCTGAAGGGGCAGAGGCAAAGGCTCACCTTCCCTCTGGGCAACCGACGGGGTCTGGTTCAGGAGCTGGCGCGGGAGTTTCATCCAGGGGGTTTCGCCAACGGGAGCGTCGTCGATGCCACCGCTTCGCAATACTAGGGCGTCGGCGCGGTCGAGAACTATACGGGCGGAGTCTTTAAAATCCTCGCGACTGGGGTCTATGACCGCAAAATATAAACTGGGTTGGACGAATTGCAAAACAGAGTTGCTCTCAAGGATGAGGGTTGGCGGCTCTGTGGTGTTTGAGTAGGGCAGCTCGGCGAGGGCCACGCGCAGGAGTGGGAGTCCTTCGGCCAGAAAACCTTGCTTGGTTCTGAGCCAGAAAGAGCGCTGAGCGCCCGCGGCCAGGAATCTAGAACTGTCGGTGCCGGTTTCTCCGTTTTTTTCCCAGCTGATGGCGTAGCTGTGTTCGTCGGGAGCGCAGCCGCAATTCTCGCCATTTTTTGCGCATACGCCGTGGCCGTATTGGGTGATCTTGCCAGCGATCCAGTTTTCTTCTGGAAATGCGTGGATCACATCGCAGACGAGTTGGGTCTTGCCTATGCTGCGAGTGTGGCCACCGACGACGATGAGGCGCCAATTTTGTTTTTTTGGTGCGGCTGATGATTGCAACTGCGCCTGCCTTCTGCGGACTTCAACTCCACAGGGTACGCCTTATTTTCTCACATTGGCCTCAAGGTTTTTAACTCTTGCCGCTAATTCGGGTAGGCGAGCTTGCCATGCAAACTGTTCCTTGAATTTTTCCAGCGAGCGGGCGGGGGTGCCCCAGACGGTCTCACCGCTGCGAACGATTTTCCCTCCGAGGACTCCTGACTGGCCACCGATGATGGCGCCATCTTCCAGTTTGCAGCGTTCGCCAAAGCCAGCCTGGCCGCCAATCACAACATTTTTGCCAGACGTGCAAGAACCAGAAAGTCCGGCTTGGGCGGCGATGACGGAGTGCTCGCCGATTTCGCAGTTGTGGCCGACGTGAACGAGGTTATCCAACTTTACGCCGGCGGCGATCCTGGTGTCCGCGAGGGAGCCGCGATCGATGGTGGTATTGGCACCAATTTCGACATCGTCGCCAATCTCGACAATTCCTGTTTGGGGGAATTTCCAATACTGGCCTTCACCGAAGGCATATCCAAAACCGTCGGCGCCAATCACGGCGCCGGAGTGAACTTCCACGCGATCGCCCAAGCGGACGCCGTTATAGAACGTGACGCGCGCGTGAATTCTGCAGTTTTTGCCGATCCAGCAGCCGGCGCCGATTACGGCGTGGGGGCCAATTTGTGTGTCTGCGCCGATGTGGACGGCTTCGCCGACGACGGCATAGGGGCCGATGCTTACATTCGGGGCGATTTGTGCGAGGGCCGCGATAAGCGCGGTGGGATGCACGCCTGCAGCAATGGGGGTTAGCTCCATGAGCAATGCGGCGGCTTTGGCAAAGGCTAGTTTCGGGGTGGCGCTGCGCAGGACGGTTTTAGCTGGCAGCTCGAGGCCTAGAGGTGCGATCACGCAGGTTGCGGCGGATGCATTGGCGCGCGAGACGTTCTTTGGAGAGTCCACATAAATTAAATCACGAGGGCCGGCGCGTTCTGGCGAAGCTACAGCGCCCAACTGCAGATCGTCATTGCCTTCGAGTGTGGCCCCGACCGCGGATGCTAATTCTTTGGCGGTTTTTTTCATGATGCGCCCTCGCTAACTTTTAATTTCGTTTTCAGACTAGCCACAAGTTAATTAAATTTGTACAACGGCGGTTCGCCCGGCGGCCTGGTGTTCCAGCGGCCATGGAGCCACACCCACTGGTCGGGATATTTTCTGATAATTTCTTCGAGGACCTTGGTAAATTTCTGGGTGTTCTCGAGAATATCGCGGTCCATGTTTCCGGTGCGCGTTAACTCTACGGGCGGCTCGAACCTGAGGCGGTATTTTTCGAGTTGAGGATCCCAATAAACATAACCGGGAACCACCGCAGCGCCGGTGTGCAAGGCCACGCGTGCGAGTCCTGTGGTGGTGCAGGCCGGCGTACCGAAAAAATCTACAAAGACTCCTTCTTCGGGCATGGTGTTTTGGTCGGCGAGGATTCCCACTGTTCCGGCATCTTTCAAGACTTTTAGCATGCTGCGCGCGGATTCGTTTTTGAATATAGGGCGATTGCCACTTAAAGAACGGTAGCGATTGACCAGTTGATCGAGCTTGCGGTTATCCAGCGGACGGGCCATGTAATGGAGCGGGTAACCATACAGAGCGTGCGCGAAGGAAGAGAGTTCCCATGCGCCAATGTGGCCGGTTAAATACAAGACTCCTTTTCCCTGTTGCTGGCCTTGCATGAAATTTTCATGACCATCGAGAATAACTACGTCTTCGATGTTTTGTTTTGAATATTTGGGCAGGCGAGCGAACTCAGCGGCCATCCAGCCAAGATTGCGGGTCATTTTTCGAATGACGTTGGCGCGCTGAGTTTCGGTCCAATCCGGAAATGCCAGGCGCAGATTAAGTTCGGAGGTTTTGCGTAACTTTGGGGACAGGAGAAAGAGAACATGCGCGGTGGAAGCGGCCAGCGGCCGCGCTATCTGGCGAGGCAAAACTTCCAGGATTTTTAACAACGCGCGTACCACCGTGTACTCTGCCCTTTCCTTCATCGCTTGGGTGAGCGGCTGCCGTCCGCTGCCACGACAGTATGCCTGTCGGCGCGGCTACATTGCCATGGACATTGCGCACGATGTTAGACTCACGTCCGTAGTTTCTTTTTCGAATGAATGATACGGCACCAGTTTTGGCGAAAACATCCGGCGACGATTCTCACGGCGACATTTCTTTTCACAACTCATCATCACGCCACATGGCCTTTCGCGACTTGTCGTTTCGCAAGATCAGTTGGGCGTTGCTGATTCTTCTCGCGCTGTACGTTTGCTACTTCAGTCATCTGGGGGCTTTCGGGTTTATCGGGCCTGATGAGCCACGTTACTCGTGGATCGCGCGAGACATGGCGGAGTCGGGGGATTGGGTTACGCCACGACTTTACGGGAAGCCGTGGTTTGAAAAACCGGTCTTTTATTACTGGTCGGCGGCGGTGTGTTTCAAATTGTTCGGCGTCAACGAAGCCAGCGCGCGGTTGCCGAGCGCGGTATACGCGCTGTTTGCAACGCTTGCTTTGGCGTGGCTGGCGCTTCGCCTCGGCGGGCGGCAGATGACGCGGTGGGTGCTGCTGCTTTTGCCGTCCACGGTGGGAATGATCGGATTTTCGCATGCAGCCGCGACGGATATGCCGTTCAGCGCGATGCTGAGCATTGCGATGGTTTGCGCGGCGGTGGCGCTGGAGCTGGTTCCATCTGACAAATTGCTGGCTGAGGAGACGCGCGAGGGGCAATCGGTCGTTCAGCAGACGAAGAGGACGATTTTTGTCAGCTTAGGGCTTTTTGGATTTTTCCTTGGCGTGGCGGTTCTGGCCAAGGGGCCCGCGGCGTTAATTCTCGCTGGGGGCGCAACACTTTTGTGGGCAGCGTCAATGAAACGCTGGGGCGAGGCGCTGCGGTTGTTTCATCCCATCGCCATTGCTACATTTTTACTGACAAGCCTTCCCTGGTACGTCTTATGTGCTCGCCGCAATCCCGAGTTCTTTCGCGTTTTCATTATCGAACACAATTTCAAGCGTTATCTGACGCCGGAATTTCAGCACATTCAACGGTTTTGGTATTACGTTCCGACGGCCATAATCGCCCTGTTACCGTGGATATTTTGGCTTGTATGGTTTGCTGCCGGCGAACGGACGAAGGGCGAAGATGGGGAGCGGCGATCGCAAATAATGTTTCTGGCTGCCTGGGGCGTCTTTCCTATTTTGTTTTTTTCTTTATCGAAATCGAAGCTGCCCGGCTACATCCTTCCGGCGGTTTTTCCGTTGGGTTTTCTAATTTCATTAGCGGTCACGCGAGCGCTGAAATCCAGGCATGTGTTGGGGCGATACGTTCTGGGGCTGATCGGCGCGCTGTTATTGGTGTCGCCGGGGTGGATATTTTTTTCGAAGGCACACCTTCGAGGGCCGCTGGTATCGCTTTACATTAGTGTGGCGGCGGTGGGTGGTTTGATTGTGATTGGGGCGGCGTTACTACGCCAGGCGCGTGCGGGGCTGACGTTTTGTGTTGTGCTGGTACTGTTCCTGCTCAATCTAGTTTATGTCTCAGTCAGTAAGCTGGATCCACAGCTTTCGGCGCGGAGCTGTGCCAGGCAGATTGGCGTGGAACGCGCGGCTAATACTTATTCGTTTAAACTGCAGCGCTCGTGGCAGTACCAGCTTAATTTTTATTTGCACCACGAAATTGTGGAATGGAGTCCGAATGTTGCGGGCGAATCGGTGGTGGTGACCAGCGGGAAGAATCTTGAGGAGCTGAAGCAAAAGGCGGAAATCATTGCGCTAATTTCCGAGCAGTCGCCGCAGGCGGAAGCGGTGGTGGTCAGGCCGCTTTTAACTAGACCGGTGCGTTAACGCGTGGCCCGCATGGTGGCGGGCAGATGAGCCAGGAAAAAAGATACGACGCGATTCTCGTAGGCGCGTTTGTCGTCATCATTCATAGCCACGAAATTTCCAAGGCCGATGGTGGCTTGTTCGCGAGGCCCTGCGGCTTTTAGGTACATGCTGCGCGAGATATTTCCGAGTTCAGGATCATCGGACGCTTGAATAAAAAGTATGGGGACATCCGCCAAGGTATTTAGCCGCGCGGACAATGGCGGCTCTTTGCGAAACTGGGTATTTAGCAGGTCGAAGCTGAATTCCGCGGAACGGATCATGAGCGGGAATCCAGCAAGACCGGTGCGCTCCACGCCAATCTTCACCATCTGCCCGGGAGTGTCGTACACGGAGTCGAGGACCAGGGCACGAATCCGCGCATCTCGCTCGGCCTCTCGCAGCGCCGCATAGGCGCCAAGATTGTAGCCCCACACGCCAAAGCTATGGGGGTCCACGTCATTGCGCGCAGCGAGTGCATCGAGGGCGGAACGCAATTCGTCGGCTTCGCGATAGCCGAAGGTAGTGGCGCCGGAATTGCCGCCGTGCGCGGCGAAATCAAACAAGAAGACGTTGTACTGATGGTCCTGCAAGGCGGAGACCAGGGTGAGCAACTCCCCCCGGCTGGAACCGTAACCATGGCAAAGGATTATGGTGGGTGCGCCGCGAAACCCTGGAAAGAACCAGCCTTCCCGGGGCTGCTGACCCAAGACGGTGAATTGCACGGCGTCAGGACGGCCGGGGAAACTTTGCAAATTAATTTCGGAGCTGGTGCGTTCCGGTTTGACGATGCGATACACGAGGAAGCCGGCAACGCCCGCGGTGGCCAGAACGGCAAAAAACACGAGCGCCAAAATAGCGGTGAGAAGTCTGGTGTACCAGCGTGTGGGATAACGTAGTTCAGAGAGGATGGACATGCGTAATCTGCGCAAGGTGGACGTCTAGAGCGCCGTTTTTTCCGTTCCTCACCGTAAAGAGATAGTACAAAGCTGACAATTCGCATGCTAGCACACCCTTGCGCCGGGGAGTTTCGCGGTCGGCCGGTATGTGTCGCATTTATATCGCGCAGCAACGCGGGGCGGGAGGGTTCCCGCCCCATTGCGCGAATCGGCTATCATAGGAATGTGAGCGGCGGGGCCGCTCGTATTCCACTTCACCCATGAACATTGTCGATTTACGACAGACCACCGTCCGGCAGCTTGAGTCCCTTCTTGAAGAAGAATCTCGCCACTGGCGCAAGGAATTGCACTGGGATTATCGTGGCGCGCTGGAACTAATCAAACGTTTTCTGGAGGCGCGCGCTTTGGCGGGCAGCGTGGCGTTTGAAAATGGAAATGCCGCGGGATATTCGTTTTACGTGATGGAGGAACAAAAAGGTTTGATAGGCGGGCTCTATGTTTCGGCGCAATTCCCGCAATCCGCGATTGCGCAGCGATTGCTGGAGGAGACGCTTTTCGCCATGCGGGCTATTCCGCACCTGGAGCGCATTGAGGCGCAGCTGATGCCTTTCAGCGGACCGATCGATACGCCGCTACGCGATCAGGGATTCAGCTTATACACGCGGCAGTTCATGCTGCTGGACTTGCAGAAAACGGCGAAGGCAAATTCCAATAATTCCGGAGGGCTGCGGATTGATCGCTGGAATGATCGATACTTCGAGCCGTGCGCCAAGTTAATTTATTTGTCGTACGCCGATCATGTGGATGGGGAGATTAACGATCAGTATCGCAGCGTCACGGGGGCGCTACGCTTTCTGAAAAATATTATTTTGTTGCCGGGTTGCGGGCAGTTTGTTCCCGCGGCGTCGTTTGTTTTGCGGCAGCCGGGAAGCGACGAGTTGGTTGCCGCGGTGTTGACGAGCGAAGTGTCGCCGGGGGTTGGGCACACCACGCAAATTTGTGTGGTGCCGGGATTTCAGGGACACGGGCTGGGGCGCATGTTGATGCAAAAATCCAGTGATGCGCTGCGAGCTTTAAAGTTTAAGGAATTGACGTTGACAGTCACTTCGGAAAATCGCACCGCCGTACGGCTTTACGACCGACTAGGGTTTGACACTATTAAGTCGTTTACGGCGGGGGTCTGGCCGCGATAAAAGTGTTTCGCGATTTGGGGTTTCAGAGCCCTGTTATAGTCGCGACGCCATGAAACGTCCCATACCTGTCACCATCCTGGGTTGCTTGTTTATCGTTGTGGGTCTGGTGGGTTTGGCTTACCACCTATCGCAGCAACCCTTGGACAGTTGGGTCGCGCTGATTTCCTTAATTCGAGTAGTTGCCGTTGTGGGTGGGGTGTTCATGCTTAAGGGGCGCAACTGGGCTCGCTGGCTGATGCTCGGGTGGCTTGCCTTTCACGTTGGGGTGAGCGCATTCCACTCGCTGTCGGACTGTATCGCGCACGCAGTGCTGTTGCTGGTGGTGGCCTATTTCCTGCTTACGCCGCCGGACTCTCAATATTTTCAGGCTTCGCCGTCAGAGTGAGTCCCGCTTAAGAACGAAGTCTTTAGTCAATGGCCGGTGTGAGTGTGGCATCCTCGGCGATCAACGCAGTATAAGTAGCGCCCTGTTTGATCTCAGCATCGGCGCCGCGCTGGAGAATAGTGAACACATCGCCGACGGGAATTAAGATGGCGGCATTAGGTGGTTTGGCCTGGCCTTCTTTCGCTGCGGAA
>DATHGV010000069.1:0-27633 GCA_035490135.1 Candidatus Methylomirabilota bacterium | reverse complement strand
GACAATTTTCTGACGCGAGCAAACAATTTCTTCGATCACAATAATTTGAATAACTCCGACATTTTCTTTCCCGTCACGATCCAGGGCGCCCGCATCAACGGATGGGAGCTCACGCTACGCTCGCCCCGCATTCGCAATCGGGCCCAACTTTATTTGACCTACTCCAATCAGCTTGCCCTTGGATTCGGCAATATCAACGGCGGTCTGACCGATTTCTCGTTTGGGGATGGATTTGGACTGCTAGATCACGATCAACGGAACACTTTGCATCTCGGAGGACAATATACGTTGCCGTGGCACTCCTACGCCTCGACCGACGTCTATTACGCCTCAGGGTTTACGAATGGCGATCCAGGGATTCCTGGCGATCATCTCCAGCCGCACACCACGTTCGATCTCACCATCGGCAAGAATTTCGGCGAGCGCTTTTCCGCAAGTGTGCAGGGTATCAACGTGGCAAACCGCCGCGTTCTACTGGATAACAGCTTTACCTTTGGCGGAACGCACTTTCTGAATCCCCGCGAAATTCTTGTCCAAGTTCGCTACCGGTTTCATTACTGACGGTAGCGCGTGCCGTGGCAGCCGCTTGAGATTCCCATCGACAGGCATGCTGCCACGGCAGTCCATTGAAGGAGATCCTTCGTACGAATTCTATAGAACAGAAGGGTTTTGTGCTTACTCGCAGGGAAATGATTACGAAGGCTGTTGTGAGAAGCGGATGCGAGGTTGTCGCATCCGCTGTCTAATACATTCGCTGACTAGTAGATGTCGTACTGCTCCCAGTGGAGGGTGGCGTCGGACTGGATGATGATGTGTTTGTGCGAGGTTTGCTCCAGTTCGTCCATGAGCAGAGACTCGCGGGTTTTTAGCGCTTTGGCGATTTCGGGATGCACGCGCAGGGTCAGGTTGGGGCCTTCGTGGCCGGCCATGGCCATTTTGCGGGCTTCCGCTTGGATTTCGTAGCACAGCGTGGGAATGGATTTGACCATGCCGGAGCCAGTGCAATACGGGCAGGGCTGGCAGAGCACGCGCTCGAGAGCTTGCTTGGTGCGCTTGCGAGTGATGCACACCAGGCCAAATTCGTTGAAGCTCAGTGCTTTCGACGGCGCTTTATCTTCTTCGAGGGCTTGCTGCAGCGCGAATAAAACTTTGTCGCGGTTGCGGCGCTCTTCCATGTCGATGAAGTCGACCACGATGATGCCGCCCAAATCGCGCAAGCGAATCTGGCGCACGATTTCTTTCACCGCTTCCAGATTGGTTTTGACGATGGTGTCTTCCAGACGCGTGGAACCTTTGCCGACGAATTTGCCGGTATTGACGTCGATGGCCACCAGCGCTTCGGTGTGGTTGATGACGATGTAGCCGCCGGACTTGAGCCACACTTTGGCGCGCAAGGCTTTGTCGAGTTCGTGCTGGATGCCGAACTCTTCGAAGATAGGCGTTTCCTTGGTGTACAGCTTGACACGGCTGACCAGCTTGGGCTGGAAGCGGCTGACGAATTCGACGACCTTGCTGAATTCCTCTTCGCTGTCAATCCAGATGGCGGTGAAATCGTCGCTGACGTAATCGCGCAGGATGCGTTCCACGAGATTCAGATCGCGATGGAGAAGTGAAGGAGCTTTGCGCTGTTCGCTGCGCTCCTTGATTTCGTTCCAGGTAGTGCCGAGGAATTCGATGTCGGCGCGAATTTCTTCATCGGTGGCGCCGCCGGCCGCGGTGCGCACGATGAAGCCGCCGGGATAACTGCCGCGCGCTTCGCCGACGAGGCGGCGCAGACGCGAGCGATTATCGGCGCTGGCGATTTTGCGCGAGACGCCGATGTGATCGATGGTCGGCATGTACACGAGGAAGCGTCCGGGCAAAGCGACGTGACTGGTGATGCGCGCGCCCTTTTTGCCGAGCGGCTCCTTGGCGATCTGGATGACTACATCCTGACCAGCCTTGAGCATTTCGGAAATGAGTTGCGGGCGGCGCGAAGAGCCGGCGTGATGGCCATGGCCTCCCTGGTGCCCGCGATCATGGCGCGGACCGCCTGGCCCGCTGGGACGGCGCTCGAACCGCTGACCCGGGCGTCCACCTCCGCCGCTGCGTTCCGGACGGCCACCGCGATTGTCGGGGCGACCTCCGCGGCTGTCGGGGCGGCCACCGCGATTATCGCGGCCGCGATCCCGTCCGCCGCTGCGGAAGGGCCGCTGGAAACGCTGGCGCGGATTGCCGCCAACACGCGCGGAGTCGCGCGGAAATTCTTCGCGAGGCGCTGGGGCGCCGCCTGCGCTGCGAGGAGCGCGGGTTTCTCCGGGCAACAAGATGATGTCGTCCTCGGCGATATGGGAAGCAGAGGCAGCGGAGACGAGATTGTCTACCGAGACGTTCCCGGCGTTGGCGCGTTCCGTTTCTTCCCGGCCGTGAGTTTCTTCGTGATGGCCTTCGCCATGTTCTTCGTGATGTTTGGTATGATGTTCGCTGGCGGGGGCATGTTCTTCGTCGGGAAGTCCAAGCGCGGCATGATGCTCGGCACTCTCGTGCGCGGCATCGGCTTCTGCTTCGGCACGATTAGCGGCGCGGCCTTCTTCGACCTCAGCAGTTTCGTCGTCGGTGAGTTGAGAAACTTCGGCGTGTGACTCTTCGGCTTCGGTTTCTTCCTCTACCTCATCCACTTCTTCTTCGACTTCTTCCTCTTCTTCAAAAATCGTGTCACCGGCGAGAGCGGGAACTTGCGCAACTTCCTGCACTTCTTCCTGCTTGGCTTCGACGAGCCCGGTCCCGAGTACCGCGATCTGATCGTCGTTTAGATCAGTTGCGGAGGTTGGCAGTTCCAAGGGAGACGCTTCGTGGCGCGACGGATTATTTCCGTGCGCGGAAAGCGTGCTGTCATCAGCGACGCCAATATTTTCGTCCGCGGATACCGGGGCGGCTTCGGATTCAGCGCCCGCATCGGCCAGCAGCCAACGGGGAAGTCCTCCAGTGAAGCGGCGAGGCACTACGCCGCCAGCAGCAGCGGGTTGCGACGGTAATGTAGATCCAGTGGCGGGCCGCGAATTTTCGGTGGCCTCGGATGTCTTGCTGGATTCCCGCTCGACTACCGGGGAGCTAGAAGCCGCGATGGGCTTGCCGCGATATTTCGCGAGCGATTCACCGGGAAGCAGGATCGGTTCTTCCGCGGCATCAAAATTCGGCGCTACTGGAGAAGCGCTGCTCTGGCGCGGTGTTTCGGGGCGGCGATTATCGAAGCCGCGCTGCGCTGCACCGCGCGGTTCGAATCCGCGAGGTTGAGCGCCACGATTCTGGCCCTGGGAACGCGGCTCATTGCCACGCGAATCCCCACGAGTATCGTTCTGGCCTTGGGGCGAAGTGTATTTCGAGGGCGGCAAATTGCGGCCGCCGGGTCCGGGACGGCCTCCGCGGCGACGTCCACCGCGACGGCCGAAACGGCCACCGCCACGGTTGCTGCCGGGATCCTGGCCGCGATCGTTGCCGCGATCGTTTCCACGGCCGAAATTCTGGCCGGGTCCGCTGGCGCCTCGGGGTGAATAATTCTGCGAAGATTTATAGTTCGGGCCGAAATTTTGCGGTGCGGAAGCATTGGATTCGGGCTGGCGTTCTTCCGGCTCGGACGCATCGTGTTCGTGCGCGTTTCCGTGCTGGGACTCTTCCGAATGTTCGTGCTGGCCTTCGTGCTCGCTACTCTGAGCGCTTTGCGAGCCATGGGTTTCGTCAGAGACTTCGACGATGGAATCGTCATGAGCATCGGACGCGCCAGCTTTAGCGAGCGATTCGCCCGGCAACAATTCGACCGAATGCGCTTCCGCTTCGTGCTCGATGGCAGCAGCGGGGTGCGATTCGGCTTCTATTGCGGCGGCGTGCGGCTCTTCATGGGCGTGGTCGTGATCGTAATCTTCCAGATTTTCGAAAACGTCGCTGACGTACAGGAAGGCGTCGCCATCCAGACCGATGTCGACGAAAGCCGATTGCATTCCGGGAAGGACGCGAGTGACTTTACCTTTGTAGATGCTGCCGACGAGGGCGAACTCTTTTTCGCGCTCGATATAAATTTCTACTAACTGACCTTCTTCAAGTATCGCGACCCGCCGTTCATGGGAGGCCGCTGATATGACTAACTCTTTTGACATAAAACTCCTCGGGACGCATCGCCGCGAGCTTGTGCCCGTCGGAGGTCCGAGAAACCGGCGCCTGCCCCGGGGTTACCGGGACACACGTGGCCACGACCGCTTGGAGGTGGTTTTGACGTTCGAAGGCGGAGGGGGTGGCGGGTTGGGTGCCACCGCTGAATTGATAATTCCTCAGTCTTTCGAGGCTAATCCGTTGCGGGGAGCTTCCCAGGCAAACGGCGGACGATGCTGTCCTCACTCTTATTTCCTTAATTTTACCGGCGGCCGCGAGCAGCCAAACGCAAAAACGGCAGCAGGGCGGTCAACCCGTTCCAATCATTTCTAAAACTATTTGAAGCTACGCCCGGGCGGCCAGCCGAAGCGGGCACGTCAAACGGGCACTGGCGTTCGTCAGTTGACGAAGCGGCGGAGCCGTACATTCATCACCAGGCCAATCGCCAGGAAAACAAACAACGTGGCGGAACCTCCGTAGCTCATTAAGGGCAGCGGAATCCCGGTAACCGGCATAGCGCCGATGACCATGGCCACGTTTACTAAAACGTGAAAACCGAGCGCTGCGGCAACTCCCATGACCAGAAACATTCCGGCGCGATCCTTCGCGCGCTGGGCATTTTGGACCAGTCGAAGCAGAAGCGCCATATACAGCCCAAGGGCAAGCAGCACGCCTTTGAATCCCTGTTCTTCAGCCCACGCGGACATGATGAAATCTGAATAGCGGACGGGGATGTAGCCCAGTTGATTCTGACTGCCGTTGCCAAATCCTTTGCCCCAGAAACCGCCGGAACCGACGGCAATCTTGGATTGCAACACCTGATAACCGGAACCTTTTGCGTCTTCTTCCGGGTGCATGAAGGACGTCACGCGCTCCCGTTGGTACGGTTTCAAGATGTGGCGGCTGACCGGGGGATAAAAAATGCTACCTACAGCCAATATGCCCACCAGTGAAATTATCGCCGCATGCTGCCATTGCAGGCCGGCGAGAAACGCGCCCACTACCAGCATCGGTAACAGCACCAGAGCTGTACCCAGGTCGGGCTGCTTTAGAATCAATACCAGCGGTAGCCCTACTAAGAATCCTGCTTTGATCAAATCCTGCAGGGAAAGCTCATCACTGCTCACTTCCGCAAAGAAGCGGGCGACTACAATGATTATAATCAACTTTACCAATTCTGACACCTGAAAGAATTCCCCGAGGAAGGGGATCCAGCGTTTGGCACCGAAACGGCTGTGCCCCATGGCCAGGACGGCAACCAGGGCAACGATACCAATAAGGTACAAAATGGGGGCCTGATCGAGGATCAGGTGATAGTCGAGGCGGGACAAAGCGAACATCAGCGCAAAGCCGATGACCAGCCAGCGGACCTGCTTCATGTGCATGCCAGTCAAAGAGCTGCCATGCGTGGCGGAATAGATTTCAATTACGCCAACGGCGCAGATGGCCGCGAGGATGGCTAGAAGCCACCAATCGTAATCGCGAGTACCGGGTGCGTCTTTCATTTACGTTTGCAGCTCATGCTTTTTCTTCTCACCGGCGAAAACGCTGCCGGATTTTCCCAACTAAAATCTATCGGTGCAAGGCCTTCTCCGGTGGCGCCGGAATAATAACGGCAGCTGCGGCCGCGGAATTCATTTTTGGCGCGTCTGGCTTGGCTGGAGTCGCCAGCTCAGCGTCTTTGACCGCAAGTGCCGCCTGCGCCGGATTGGTGCCGTTGTCGAAATTGAAATGCTGATATTCGACGGTGGTCTGGCCGTTGTTTTTATTTTTCTTGTCGTAGTAGGCCTTAATAATGTCGCGCACGACCGGGCCGGACGCGGTGCCGCCATGCTGGCCGCTTTCCTGCACCAGAACGGCAACGACGATTTCGGGATTGCGGCGCGGAGCGTAGCCCACGAACCAGGCGTTGTCTTCAAATTTTTTCTGTTTGCCGAGGCGGTCGCGCGCGGAGTAGCCGATGACCTGGGCGGTTCCGGATTTTCCGCTGAGCTCGACGCCCGCAAGCTTTAGAGAAGCGCCGGTGCCGCCGTCGTTGACCACGCCGTACATGGCGTCGGTTATTTTTTCCACTGTGGGCTCGGAGATGTTGAAGCGCTCTTCGCCGACGTTTTGCGCGTCTTTCAATAAATGCGGCTGTTTAAAAATGCCGCCCATGGCGATGCCGCCGATGGTGCGCGCCAATTGCAGCGGCGTAGTGGTGACCGCCCCCTGACCGGTGGAGACCGAAATGGTTTCGCCGGGGTACCACTTGCGATGGAAGACGCGCTCCACCCACTCCTCGGAAGGCATCAGGCCCGGCTCTTCAGAAGGCAGATCGATTCCTGTTTTATGGCCGATGCCCATTTTGGTGGCGTAATAAGCGAGGCGGTCGATGCCCAACTTCATGCCCACGTTATAGAAAAAAATATCGCAGGAATCGAGAATGGCTTTGCGAAAATTCACGACACCGTGAGAACTTTTCCCGTAGACCCAGCATTTGAATTGGCGGCCGTAGAAAGTGGCATAGCCGGGACAGAAGGCGGTGTAGCTTTCCGGCGGAACTTTATCTTCCAGCATGGCCGTAGCGGTGATGATCTTAAAAACGGAGCCGGGCGCGAGTTGCGCCTGGATGGCGCGATTCAACATGGGGTGCAGTGGATCGTCGTTGAGGCGCTTCCATATTTCGTTTGAAACGCGCACGGAAAAATCGTTGGGGTCAGGTGTGGGACGGCTGACCATGGCGAGAACTTCGCCGGTGCGGGGATCGAGAGCAACTACGGCGCCAGGGCGCGTTCCCAGAGATTGTTCCGCGACTTGCTGCAGGTCGTAATCGATGGTGAGCTGAATCTGTTTGCCGGGAATGGCTTCCTGTGTGGAGAGGCGGCCAACTTCTTTTCCGACGCTGTTGACGATGACGCGGCGCATGCCGTCGGTGCCAATCAAAAGATCGTTGTACTGTTTTTCCAGGCCGGTTTTGCCGGCGAAGTCGCCGGGGCGGAAACGCCCGTTGCTGGATTCAATTTGCTGCTCGCTTACTTCACCGACGTAGCCGCTGGCGTGGGCCATAAACCCGCCGGGAAGATAACGGCGGCGGGAGATGGAAATCATTTCGAGGATGGGAATATCAGAGCGATGCGACTCGATAAAAGCGATGTCCGCGTCGGAAGCTTCGGGTTTAATGATGATGGGTTGAAATTTGGGGAGGTTGCGTGTGGTGCTGAGATCATCTCGCAAGTCTTCGACTGCGATGTTGAGTCCATCAGCAATGGCGGGAAGATTTTTCTCGACCAGGGCGGGATCGTCACGTAACAGCAGAACGCTGAATGATGGGCGATTGTCCACCAGTACGCGGCCATCGCGATCCAGCATGCGGCCACGCGGCGCTATAACCGGAATGGAGCGCACGCGATTACGTTCGGCCATCGAAGAATATTTCTCGGCGTCGATGATCTGCAGCTTCCAAAAGCCAAGAAGCAACACGCCGATCATTCCCACGATAACGTAGGAAGCCATGGCCAGACGGCCTTGCGGCAAACGATTGTCGTTATGAAACGAGTAACCCAAGAAGACCTCGCGCGCGAACATCTAAGTCAGGGCTGGTCGCCTGCTCCGGTTAAATCGGAGTCACTTCGCGTCACGAAAATTTACAATTAGATTTCGATTTTTGCCGGCTGCTTTCCGTAATGGAAAGATTCTAACCGGACCCAAAAACCGCTAAACCCATGCTTCAATGATGCCCACAGCTGTTTGCAAACGTAACATCAGGGTTATCGGGCTGCAAGCCGTCCGGTCGTACAGGGTTCCAGGAGCGCATTGTTTTTCGAGGGGACGGCCGAGGGATGGCGTGTTGCTCCAGCGCAGAGGGCACGTTAAGGTAAGAAATTATTCATGAACAGCGAAATGCATAAAGAAAAGCGCTCCCGCCTGGCGTTGGTGGGTATGTCTGGGAGCGGCAAAAGTTTCTGGACAAAGAAGTTAGCGGCGGCGGGTTGGAGGTCGGTTTGCTGCGATGACCTGATTGAGCAAAGACTGGCGCCGCGTCTGGCGCTTGGCGGGTACTCGGGAATTAACGGCGTGGCTGCGTGGATGGGGTGGCCTAACAGTGTGACTTACGGGCAACGGGAAGCGGAATACCTGGCGGAAGAAATAGGAGTGATGGACGAATTTCTGAGCAAGCTTGAGAGAGAGACGAGCGGGCTTGGGAAAGACTCGAGCAGTACACCGATCGTTCTGGATACCACCGGGAGCGTGATTTACGCGCAGAACAATATATTGATGCGGTTGCGGCGGCAAATGACGGTAGTGCATCTAGCCAACACCGAGGATGAACAGCGAATACTGGTGGAAAGATATTTGAATGATCCCAAGCCGGTGTTGTGGCGGGGAACGTTTCATGTAAAGGATCAGGAAACGCCGCGCGAAACGGTGGCGCGGTGCTATCCGCTGTTGATCGCCGCGCGCAGGAAGAGTTATGAAACGCTGGCGCATCGTGCGGTGCAGGTGTCGGAATTGCGCGCAAGGCACGCTAGTGATTCAGAGAACAATGCTGCTGACGTAGATCGATTCCTGCAAAAGATACGCGAGCAGGTTGAACCGACCTGATGTTGGCAACCCATCACAATAGAAATGCTTCGAGCCGGCGATGAGGTACCGCAGCACATCCCGGGAAGCGCCCCTGACGTCGTTGCGCGGCGCAGTGTTGCGCGGCTTGGCGCCGGATGGCGGATTGTACATGCCGGTGGAGATCGCGCGACGCTCCTCGGAAGAACTGGAAGAATTCCGGCGGCTGCCGTTCACGGAGGTGTGTTTTCGCGTGGCGCGTCCATTTGCTGGCGCGGAAGTGCCGGAAGAAGTGATGTGGCAAGTGGTGAGCGAGGCAATTAATTTTCCGGTGAAGCTGGTGTCGTTGTCGCCGGGATTGCACATTCTGGAACTATTTCACGGGCCTACGCTGGCGTTCAAAGATTTTGGCGCGCGATTCATGGCGCGGCTGATGGCTTATTTTGTGCGTGACGAAACCCGCACCCTCACGGTGCTGGTGGCCACTTCGGGCGATACCGGTAGCGCCGTGGCGCATGGTTTTTTGGGCGTGCCGGGTATCCGCGTGGTGATTCTTTACCCTTCGAAGCGCATCAGTGAAGCGCAGGAAAAGCAATTTACAACCCTGGGAGAGAACATCACCGCGCTGGAAGTGCAAGGAACTTTTGACGACTGCCAGCGATTGGTGAAGCAGGCGTTCTCGGATGTGGAGCTGAACAAGCGCGCGTTTTTAACTTCGGCGAATTCCATCAATATCGGGCGGCTGTTGCCGCAGATGTTTTATCACGTGGCGGCGTACCGGCAATTGCCGGTGGCTTCCGTGCCGCTGATTGTTTCGGTGCCCAGCGGGAATTTTGGCAATTTGACGGCGGGAATATTTGCCAAGCGCATCGGACTGCCGGTGACGAGATTTGTCGCGGCGACAAATGCGAACGATGTGGTGCCGGAATATCTGCGTAGCGGGAAATTTGCGCCGCATCCGGCGTTTGCGACGTTGTCTAACGCCATGGACGTGGGGAATCCAAATAATTTTCCCAGGCTGCTGGATTTGTGCCGCAACCGGCTGGAGTACGTGCAGAAAGAAATCTGGGGACACGGCGCGACGGACGCGGAGACGCTGGCGGCGATGAAGTTGGTGTACGAACGCTATCAATACATTGCTGATCCGCACACTGCGGTGGGGATTTTGGGCTGGGAGGCCTACCGCAAAGCGCATCCTGAGCCGGCGCAAGGATTGGTGCTGGCCACCGCACATCCGGCAAAATTCGCGGAAGTGGTGACGCGCGCGATTGGCATTGCTCCGCGATTGCCGGCCCGGCTTTCGGCATATTTGAAACGAGAGAAACTGTCGCTACCGATGTCGAGCGGTTACGACGAATTCAAGCAGTTTCTGTTGGCTCACTGAAGGGCTGCTATTTCTCCCAATTCGGAGGCGCTATGGCCTTCACCCTATCCAGTAATTGCCCTTCAGTTTGGCCTTGTTCACGCAGTGGATGAATCAACTTGTCGTTGTTCCGGTCAGAATACGAGTAGACATCAAGTTTGTAGGTGTGCTCGCCGTCCAGTTGATACCCAGTAACGATATGAAAGTCTTCCGTGCTCGGATCATATTTCAAAAATAGCAAATATCGTTTGCCAACAAGAGGCATAGAAAAATCTCGGAGCGCACGAAAGAGCACTTTGCCCGACGGCGAGCGAATCGCACCTAAGGGCCTCCTGCACGGAGACGTTGAACTCCGAATAGATGTCTCGCTTGTCATCCGACAAATACGCTTGGCCTGCGGTGATCTGGCCAACGACTACGGCATCGCTTTGGCTGAACGGCAAGGGATCCCGAGAAGTATGGATTGAGCTCAATCCAACTAGGCCGTCGTCACTTTGCTCCCCCAATTCAGGTAAGGAAGCATCCGGGGCGTTATAACGCTGACAGCGCCTCAAGCGCAGAACATCGTTGGTGCCTGGTACGACAACACCGTAATCGGTAAGAGGTCCCACACTGTACTGGGGTGTGTCAGATGCTGCCGTGGTTTGGGCAAATGTGAGCGCGCCGTTATCGCAAGACAGCAATAACACCAAAGAACCGAGGATGGCGTGGCGTCGCATCCAGCAATAATAGTGTTACGCCTATTTTTTAAGCGTGGTGTTCATCTGCCAAAGATCAGCAGGGTGAAGGTGTCGGGAATCATTGGCGGACGCGGCCGGGGATGTTCTGGTGTAGCCGCAGGCGTCGGTCCGAAGTCCGCGCTGACCAGGTATAGATTGTGGTTGGGGGTATCCAGTTCCATGGTGCGCGCGCCGCGTTGCGTGGTGACGGTGTCGACCACGGTGAATTTGTCGGGCGAATCTTCGTGCGCCACGGTGACTGTTCCATCGCCGCATGACGCAAACGCGAAGCCGGTCGCAGGGTCGAAGCGATTGGCATCCACGCCTTGCCCAATCGGTACCGTTCCGATTACGTGGCCGGAATTGCCATCGACGAAAGCCATCATTTTGTTATGGCAGCCGACGACCAGAATCTCGTGTTCCGCATCGATAGCTAATCCTGAAGGTGATTCGCAAGGGGCCAGTGGCCAGGTTTTTTCTATTTTCAACGTGACCGGATCGAATTTTACGAGCTGGCTCTTGTCTTCCAGATTTACAAAGACGTGGCCCTTACCGTCGGAAGCCGCGAATTCAGGCCCGCCGCCCAACGCGACAGTGCCAACCGTTTTGCCGGTGGCGGCGTCGATGGCGGTGGCCGAGTCAGAGCCACCATTAAAAGTAAACACGCGCTTCGACGCTGGATCATAAATGATGGCGTCCGGATTTTTTTCCGTGGTGGCTTCTCCGAGAGACTGCAAAGTTTTCATGTCAAATATTGTTGAGGTGGCGGTCTTCCCATTGCTCGTGAAGCCTTTGTTCATTTCCGCGACGAGCGCGATTCCGTGGACACCAGAAGTATTGGGGATATCGCCGACAACTTTGCCTTCATCGGCATCGACCACCATGACGTGAGTCCCGCGCGAAATAAACAAGCGCCGGCCGGCCGGATCGACGGTGAGATAATCCCAGCCGCCCTCGCCGCCAAGTTTCACTTTTTTAATCAGGTGATATCCGGATTTGCCCGTCGCGCCCTGGCTCGTGGCGTTTTCTTGGGCTTTAAGGATGTTTCTTCCGCCAGCGACCAACCCTGCGGTCAAAGCCAAAATTCCTGCGCAACTTATCCGCGCCGTCCGCGTAATACTCCTCACCAAACACCTCCCAGATTTCCGGGCACCCGCATTCAAACACAACGCAAGCTGGCCTGCAATGTCCATTCGAACGCAATCCATGAACCTGCGGTGAAACTTTCGTTAGGTGCGACGACGCAATGACAAACTACTGAAGCGCAAAAGTGACTCGGCGCATCCCGCCTCAACTGACCATATCGTTTACGGTTTAATTATTTGATGGCAACAAAATGGAGTGCTATTTTGCTGCGAGATTCGATATGGCGGATAGGGCGTCAACACCGGAACACAAGATGGGACTAACTGATCAGCGCCGGCGAATCTGAAAGGACGATGGCCATGACAAATACTTTTCGTGAGGCAACCAGATTGTGGGAAAGAAAAACGCTGATCATTGTCGCGACCGCTGCTGGTTTGGCGCTTCCACTGGCGGTCGTTCGCACGATGGCTAAAGATCAACCGGTTAGATCCGCGAGTGCGCCGCAGGGATGGCGTCTGGCTGGAAGCAACCCCGAGAATTACGAAACCGGTGTGGATTCGGAAGCAAAGCGCAACGGCTTTCCCATCGCTTATCTAAAATCCAAGCCGTCGACGACAGAAGGTTTTGGAACGCTAATGCAGATGTTTAGCGCCAGTAAATATGCCGGACAGCGGATACGGCTGAGCGCGTCGGTGAAAGCAGATGAGGTAAAGGATTGTGCGGGTTTGTGGATGCGCGTGGACGTGAACTCCAAGCCGTTCGCCTTAGACAATATGATGGATCGCTCCATCAAGGGCTCAGTGGACTGGCATGAGTATCAAGTCGTTCTGGACGTGCCAAAAGATGCAACGGCTGTAGCTTTTGGCATTTTGGTGAATAAATCAGGCATGGTGTGGCTTAACAACGTGAAGTTTGAGATTGTCGAAACCGACGTCCCAGTCACAGCCAAGCCCTTCGGTGAAACGCAGACGGAGCCGGTCAACCTTAATTTTGAAAATTAACGCAGTGCAGCTGCGGGTCTGACGAGGAATTGTAAGAGAACTAAAAAAAACGGGACAGGCAAGAATGCCTGTCCCGTAAAACTTCTAATAGAAATCTAGATTACGCCGCGATTTTCTGCTCGCTTAGCAAATGCACGGGGACCTTGCGCAAATCCCACACGATGCCAAACCACGACAGCATTTTCAGGGTGTAGTAGGTGATGTCCACTTCCCACCAGAAAAATCCCTGGCGAGCTGAAGCCATAAAGTGATGATGGTTGTTGTGCCAGCCTTCGCCGAGCGTCAACAGCGCCAGGAACCAGTTGTTCTTGCTGGTGTCGGTGGTCTCATAACGGCGCGTGCCGAACAAATGCGAAAGCGAATTGATGGTGAAGGTGTCGTGCCACAGGAGTACGGTGCTTAGGCAGAACGCCCAGACGAACAAGTGCCAGCCGCCGATAAGCCAAATCACGGCTCCCAAGGCTACGGGGGGAACCATGTGATATTTGTTCAGCCAGCGCAGCTCGGGAAATTTCGCGAAATCGCCGATGTAGTTGAGGCGCGTGTCGTTGTACTTATCGGACATGATCCAACCGACGTGCGACCAGAAAAATCCAAAGAGCGTCGGGGAATGAAGGTCGAGTTCCTGATCGGAATGACGGTGATGGTGGCGATGATGCGCTGCCCACCAGAGCACGCCCTTTTGGGCGGAGCTCATGGCCATGAAGGCGATTACGAATTGAAACGCGCGGCTGGTTTTAAACGCGCGGTGCGAAAAATAGCGGTGGTATCCGGCGGTAACGAAAAACATGCGCACGCCAAGGAGCGCGAGGCAGGTCACCAGGTAATACCAATGGAAAGGAATGAAAAATATCAGCAATGATGCAATATGAACGAGCGCGAACGGCAGGGACATAATCACGGAAATTCGTGAGCCGTTAGGTAGAGGAATCGACCATGCGCGTGAAGCTGTAGCCATTCTTGGTGTTTCTTTCCGCGTCCGAATACAGCTGGACGCTCTTAAGGCATATTCTGCGAACGCAGAGTCACTTCAGGCCAACGATGTGGACGCGACGGAAATGTCGGGTGTTGAGAAACCCTGCACAACCAGTTTACGGGCGCATATTGCAGCGGTCAAGGGTACTGTCGGCCAGCTGTACTAATATTAAGATGCGTGCTGGCGCGGATAGGATAGCGCTCAAGACAGAATGATGTGCTTGAATGTGCTATCGTTTCTCGCGCGCCGCTGCAGAATCTTGGGCCCGCGGTTTCACAGGATCAACAGGTTAGAAGCCTTAGTTTAAAGGGATTACAGAGAGAATGGCTGAGCGGCCGGTACTTGTAGGCGTTATTCCCCAAGTTGTGGTGCTTGATGACGGCGACCAGATCGCCTGGCTCTCTGACGCTGGGAATCTGCGTGTGGAGTTCGACGCTAACCGGTGCCCATTTTCATCCAACGTATTCCAGGCTCCGGCGGGCATGCGGCTCTTAAGCGGCCCGCCCCGGGCCGGGATTAAAGGCGCCACATTTAAATACAGGTTATGGCTTAACGACCAACTGGTCGGCCAAGGCGAAGTACTCCTCCGCGATAAATAGGCAACACCTTGCCGCGAAAAAGGGCCTATTGAAGCCTCGACGAAACAAAAATTAAACGTATCGCGTTTGCTGAAACTACGTTCATCCCCAGTCAGGTATAAATAAAAAGCTGAACTTATGGGTGCGCGACGTCCGTCGGAGCGGTCACGGCGGTGGACGTTGAGGTTTTTACTGGCGGAGGTGCGGCTGGCGGGATGATTGCGGGCGGTTTTTCTTTGGGGCTGCGGGGTTCGTCCTCGGTGGGAGCGGTGTCGGGCGTATCCACGTGGACTTCGTGGTCGGCGGCTTGTTGTTCGAGCGGGACGACGTTGGCAAATTCGACTTCGGGCATGCCACTGTGCGCGGTCTTCATAAATTGAATCCAGATAGGGAGAGCGGCGCGAGCGCCGGTTTCTTTTTTGCCCAGCGAGATTTGTTTGTCGTCGTAGCCAACCCACACTCCGGAAGTAATTTGCGGCGTGAAGCCAATGAACCAGGCATCGGTGTAGTCCTGCGTGGTTCCGGTTTTTCCCGCGGCGGGACGGCCTAGTGACTTGGCCTGGATGCCCGTGCCGAATTGGATGACTTCCTCGAGCATTGCGGTCATGGTGCGAGCTACCTCCGGCGTCACCACGTCGTGCACGATAGGATGGGCTTCTTCGAGCAGCGCGCCATCGTAACTTGTGACGCGGCGAATCATGTGCGGATCGATGCGGATGCCGTCGTTGGGAAAAACGGTGAAGGCGGAAACGTGTTCAAGCAGGCGCATGTCCGCGGAGCCCAGCGCCAGCGGAAGATAAGGCGGGAGCGAAGTGGTGATACCGAAGCGGCGCGTGATATTGACGACGCTGTTGATGCCGACTTTTTCGGCCAGCTTGACTGCAGGAACGTTGCGCGAGCCGGCCAAAGCGCGGCGCAGTGTGATATTGCCTTCGAATTTTTCGTCGTAATTGCGCGGTGAGTAGGGCTGGCCGCCGCTGATAGTGGTGAACGGCGCATCCAGAATGGTGTCGAAAGGTGTCGAACCTTTTTCCAGCGCGTCGGCGTACACATAAATTTTGAACGAGCTGCCAACCTGGCGAAATGCCTGGGTGACGCGATTAAATTTTGAGTCTTCGAAACTGTAGCCGCCGACCATGGCTTTGATTTCGCCGGTGGGATTGTCGATGGCCACCATCGCGCCTTGCGGACCGGGTTGTTGCTCGAGTTGCACGCGCGCGGTCGTTTCGCGCAATTCCTGGATAGAAAATTGCGCAAGGTCTCCGGATTTCAGAAGATCGGAAGCTTTCTTGCGGCCGGTCCAGGCAAAATCAGCCGGCGAAAGAATGGCGCGGTAATTACCGATTTTGATGGTGGCGTTTTTGTCTTCGACGGAAAGGACGAGTCCGGTGGTGTAGGTGCCTTTTTCGATGGGACGGCGCCAGTCGTCGTCTTCGTAAGCGGTGATGGTGCCGAGATTGTCGCGGAGGATGTTGGGCAGATTGCCGCGCCAGCCGTGGCGGCGGTCGTAACTGTGCAGGCCGTCGCGAACAGCTTGATTGGCGGCGCGCTGCATGGCGATATTCAAAGTGGTGTAAATACGCAAGCCGCGTTCGTGAACGGCTTCGGTGCCGTACGTGGATTCCAAATATTTGCGAATATCTTCGAAGAAATAAGGCGCCAGATCGTTGCGTGGATATTGAATGTGTATGCCAAGAGGCGTTTTACGGGTGGCGGCTTCTTCGGCGGGGGTGATTTTGCCTTCTTCCTCCATGCGGCGGAGCACCAGGTTGCGGCGCGCAAGTGCCAGCGCCGGGTTATTCAGCGGCGAAAATTTGGGGCCGTTGACCATGCCGGCGAGAAGAGCGGCCTCCTGCAGCTTCAGATCCGTGACCGGCTTGCCAAAATAGAATTGCGATGCGGCCGCGAAGCCGTAGTTGCCGTGCGCCAGGTAAACCTGGTTCGAATACATGGTGAAAATTTGTGGCTTGGTATAGCGGCGCTCGATTTGCAGAGCGAGGAGGATTTCCTGCATTTTACGGCGAAAAGTCTTATCGCTGCGGTCGAGGAAAAGATTTCCGGCCAGCTGCATGGTGATGGTGCTGGCGCCGGCGGTGATGTGATGCTTCAAAACGTTGCGAAAGGCCGCGCCAGCGATGCGTGGGAAATCGATGCCCCAGTGATCTTCGAAATGCTGGTCCTCGATGGCGGTCACCGCGTTGTAGAGTACCCGCGGGACCTGCTCGTAGGTCATGAGGATGCGGCGTTGAAGCGCGAAGCTGCCAACCATTTGGCCGTCGTCGGCGTAAATTTCGGTGACAACCGTGGGTCGGTAGGTTTCCAGCGCGCGAATCTCAGGCAGGTCGCTGGCGTACACAAAGAGCAAGCCGCAGGCCGCGCCCAGCGCGATGGAGCACAGCAGCAAGAAGGCCAGCGCCACGCGGTCAATCAGTTTAAAGCCGCGCAAGCGCAAGGTGATCGGGGGCAGACTTATCATCGATAAGAAAGTTTAACGCAGATGGAAGAGGATGCGGAGAGGCGAAGGCGGGGGAAGTTTCCAGGGGTGCTAGCACAGGAATTAGTGCTGGGCCAGTTTCAGATTGTGCGACTTAACGGCAGTTAAGCGCAGACGATAGATTGCGGTTTAGCGGCTGACTGTAGTTTCATGTTAATTCGTTGGATGATTGCGGACTTCAAGGCAACCCATGCGCAGCAACGAGAAAACTGCAAGAGCATTCTGGATATGCGCGACCATAACGGCAATCAGCGCGCTCGTGAGCGCGTCGTTTTCCGTGGCAGGCCTGCTCGGACCAGGCATCCACGACAGCTTTGCGTTGTACGCCGCGTCTCGAAGCATCACCATTCCGTTGGTCGTTCTGATCTTTCTGGGGTTCCGTTCACGAGGGGGTATCGCCGCGATGGCACTAACGATGAGCCTGGTTCAGTTGTTCGACGCGGTTATCGGTGTCATGTTGCACGACGCCAGTAAGACGTACGGCCCGCTTTTCCTAGCGCTTATTGGGTTCGTTTCCGTTGCATTTTTGCTGCGTAGTTCTGAGGGCCTCGAGCCACACCATCGTTTGTAGTGACGACGCACTCGGAAAGCTTGATTTCCAATCTCATTGAAGATGCTAATTTAAGATTCGATTGGTCCTGTTGAAGCGCGAGAAAAATGAGGGAAGTAAATTACATGGACTTTTCCGGGAGAGTGGCGCTAATCACTGGGGCGGGCAGCGCGCTTGGGATAGGTTTCGCCACGGCTCGTTTGCTGGCACAAGGTGGGGCGAAAATCGCCATCACTTCGACGACCGATAGAATCAATGAGAGGGCTCGGGAAATGGCCGCGGATAAGGCCGATGTTTTTGCTTTGCCAGCGGACCTGCGCGATCACGCGAGCACTCAAATCCTAGTTCGCGAAATCCTCGCACGCTTTGGCCGCATCGATATCCTGGTAAACAATGCGGGCATGACGCAGGTCAGCAATCCTGACGAGACGCTCTCAACATCTTTCGCGGAGCTCAGCGAAGCGGACTGGGATTACAGCATCGCGCTCAACCTGAAGACTACCTTTAATATGACGAAAGCGGTTCTGCCGTACATGCTGGGTGCAAAGTATGGGCGTATCGCGAATGTTTCGTCGGTCACTGGGCCACTGGTCAGCAACCCTCGCGCAACCGCGTACAGTGCCGCCAAAGCTGCTATGGTCGGGCTGACGCGCAGCCTCGCAATGGAAGTTGCCCGCAGCGGAATCACGGTAAATGCGGTGGCGCCCGGCTGGATTGAGACGGCGTCTTCGACCGAGCAGGAAATTATCGCTGGCAAAAATACGCCGGTCGGCCGCCCCGGCCGTCCTGAGGAAGTCTCCGCCGCGATCGCCTTCCTCGCTTGCGAATCCGCATCCTATGTGACCGGACAGATAATTGTCATCGACGGCGGCAATACTATCCAGGAATACAAAGGACCGCCTGATTCTTACTACTGAAATTTTAGAGGAAGGCGCGGCGAGGGCCTTAACGTATTTACCGAGCACTGGTTTACTGGACAATCGCACTCCATCTGGGATAGCGACTACTCGCGAGGTAGCCTTCTGCAGGACCGAAGAATCTTTATGGCAGTCCAAGTAAAATTCACGGCGAGTGTGGCGCAACCCAAAAGGAAACTCTCGTCCGAGGCTTAGGCCTAGGCCTAATCGCTACACCGTTACAACAATTTTGCCAATCTGCTCGTTTGACTCCATGTAGCGGTGCGCTTCCACGATTTCCGAAAATGGAAATACGCGATCTATGCGCGGTTTGAAATCGCCGGCCTCGAGGTGATCGAAAACGTACTGTTGAGCCTTGGGTCTCAGTTTCGGGTCAGAAAGCACTTCACGGAGGGTGTATCCACGAACGGACAGCCCCTTGCTCAGCGCGGTAAACAAGGGAAACGGTGTTGGCTCGGGGGCAAGCGCTCCATATTCGAAGAGGGTTCCCCCGACAGCCGTCGCCTGCGCGAGCATCTCGATACCTTTGCCTCCGATGGGGTCAAATATCACTCGAGCGCCTTTGCCACCGGTAATCTTGTTCACCCGCGCCAGGAAGTCCTCTTCTTGCGTGGCGATCACGTGGGTTGCTCCAATCTCGGCCAACGCTTCCTTTTTCTTGGATGTTCGCGTGGCTGCAATGCTGGTGGCGCCTTCCGTCTTCACCATTTCGATGGCGGCAATTCCCACACTGCTGCTGGCTGCGGTGATAACTATGAAGTCTGTTTTTGTGATGTGAGCGTGTGCAATCAACGCTCCGTAGGCTGTCAGGTATTGCATCCAGATCGATGTGCCCTCTTCCGGCGTCAGCTTTTCTGGATAAACCGCCAAAGCGCTGGCCGGAACAATCGCAATTTCTCCATATACACCGTAATTGGTCATCAAAAACGCCGGAACGGTGCTGGCTTTCTTGCCAATCCAGCTCTTGTCCACGTCCGGCCCCACCGCCGCAACTACACCAGCGGCCTCATAGCCAAGCTTCGACGGCAGGACGGGGGACTCCAGGTAGTGGCCGCGTCGGAACATCGATTCCGCCCTGTTGAGTCCGATAGCTTTCACGTTGAGGCGTACTTCACCTTTTCCTGGCTCGGGGATTGGTTCATCCTGAATCTTCAATACTTCCGGCCCACCTAGGGTATGGAAGCGGACAACTTTTGCGGTTTCATTCGCCACGTCAATCTCCGATACGCAATACGTTCAACGGGAATACCAGGTGCGCGGCTATTCTATATTGATACGGCGCAGCATGAGGTGGGTGCGGACTTAATCCGCTGATGCGGCGCGGGTCTTGGCCCATTCGCGGATCGATTCCACTTCTTCGGCGCGCGTCACGCTGAGAGGTTGCGTCGAATGCATCTCCTCAAGGAGCACCTCCGTTGTTAGTTGTTGTTTCTGTGCGAACGCGGTGTACAGCCCCGCGACAATCGCCTGTTCGATTTCCGCTCCCGAAAAGCCTTCGCTGTTGACGGCAAGTTTTTGCAAATCAAACGTGGTTGCGTCACGGCCGCGCTTTTTCAAATGCAATTCGAAGAGCGCCGCGCGAACTTCAAGGCTAGGCAAATCCACAAAGAAAATCTCATCGAATCGGCCCTTACGGATCATTTCCGGCGGCAAAACCGTAATGTTGTTCGAGGTCGCCGCCAAAAAGACGCCGCTCTCGCGGTCTTGCATCCAGGTCAGCAACGTGGCAAGGAGCCGCTGCGACAATCCCGCGTCGGCGTCACCACTGGAACCCGCGGACGCGAACGCTTTTTCTATCTCATCGATCCACAGCACCATCGGCGATAATTTTTGTGCCAATTCCAGGGCCTTGTGCAGCTTTTTCTCGCTTTCCCCCACAAACTTGTCGTACAACGCTCCCGCATCCAACCGCGCCAGCTCAAATCCCCATTCCCCCGCGACGGCCCGCGCTGCGAGGCTCTTCCCGCATCCCTGCACGCCGGTAATTAGTATTCCCTTTGGCGGCACCAATCCAAATCGCCGACCTTCCGGAGTTAAAGCGCTTTTGCGTTTTGCGATCCATTCGCGCAAACGCTTCAGCCCTGCCACGTCACCGAATGAGGTGTCACGCCGTACAGTTTCAATCAATCCGTCGCTGCGCAGCGCCTGACGCTTGGCGTCCAACACGTCATCCAGCAATCCGGTATCGGCGCGGCCGCGCGACAGAATGCACATGCGCAGCGTGCGCATGGCTTCTTCTCCGGAAAGCCCGGCCAAATTTCGCGCGAGTTGTGCCATTCCCGGGAGGTCCAACGCAACAGGAATGCGCTGTTCGCGATTTAGCTCCGCAAGTACACTCTGCACTCCCGGCAACAGCTCATCCACCGTTGGCAAGCTTAATTGAAACGGTACTGCTTCATAGCGGAGCTCCGCCGGCAATTGCATGGACGCCGCGGAAATCACGATCGCCCGTCGCGCCGTCCTAAATTTTTCCGCCAGGTCGCGCAAGCGGCGGCAGATTTTGTCGTTGTCGCAGTAGCGCCCAAAATCCTTAAGCAAAAAAATCCCGTCGCCCTGGATTAACAAAATATTTGCCAGCGCCTGCTCGGGTTGCTCCGTGTTGTAAATTTCCGCGCCGCCGAATTTCGCCAGCCCCGCGGTAACCGTCCACTCAAACAGCGGCACGCTTAATTCTGTCGCCACTTCCAGCAGCATCTGCTCCAGACGCTCTTCTTCCGCCGTCTCCGCGGTGATGATGGGGTGCCGCGAATTTACGAGCAAGCGCAGTTCGTCATGCTTATTGTGTTTGGCGGTTACATTCGCGGCGTCCGCTGGTCCGCTTATCACACCCGGCGCCGAATTTCTCCCAGACACCGCCGGAGCGGACGTGTTGGACAGCTTTTTCAGCTCGTATGTCAAAACCCGGTCCTTCGTTTGAAAGTTTGAATGATCCAAGCGCGACGGATGGCCCAGAGACAGGCTACCAAAATCAAACAAAAGAATAAGGCAGTTTTAGCGGCGCGCGGCGCAAGCTCGTCAACGCACTCATGAACGCGCCCACAGCCGGCGCAACAATGCTTGCCTTGCCGGCGGCGTTCTCCACAAAGTGCTTCAGCCCACAGAAAACTGTCGGCCGAGTGTCGTTATGCCGACGCTGTTTGGGTTCACCGAGCAGCGCGGAGGGCGCGTTGCTGCTCAAAACGGTCAAAACCTTAGGCTATTTGCAAAAACCAAAGCATGGTCGCGATGGTTGTAAAGATGCTCGTATGCGGGATGGTTGCGTGATTTTTGAAGGGAATCCGCATGCGATTTGCCGCGCTCGGCCACCAATCGAATTCCAAGAGAAAATGGCGCGTCCGGGGAGGCTCGAACTCCCGACCCTCTGCTTAGAAAGTCGCTAGAGTACTTTAAGCAAAACTTGCCGGAGTGAGCGCAAAGCGGGGGAAAATCAGCAAGTTGTGACAACTTCTGATCAACTACTTGCTCCTTCTTCATCACAATTAAGCAGGCCTTTTGCCGCGATTTGTCACAATTAGTATTACGTTTTTATGACAGCAAATCATCAGTGCGCCAGCTTCGCGACCATCATCCAGCGGAACGATCTAAGAATCTAATCTCCAAGAGCCCGGCCCACCACACTAAACTAAAGCCTTTTCTCTTTCAATCATTTCCGCAACCCCTGCAACATCCGAATTTGTATGCCGCGGTGGAGATTCGAAACGTTGCGTTTGCTCTGAGCGTGGATGGCCGCCGGAGAGAAGACTCGACGGAATAGACAAGTCGCATTGAGCATAAGGATCGATTGCGATAATCACCAATCAGTCCGGTTTATAATACGCGTGCGCAGTTTGTTGTGGTCTTTGAATCCGCATCGTAAGCAGGCCTACACCGAGTCCGTGCGAGGCGAACCCTGAAAGGTCAATCTACGACTGGGTGCTGTACGCCTTCTTGCGTATGCGAGCGGTTCCAAGACGCCTACCGTGCGGGAGCATTGTCCAGTTTTCTTCCCTTTTTCGCCGCTTCTGTTTGAAGCCGATTGATTGGCTTTGCGAAACGGTCGTATATAAACACGAAGAGGATCAGCATAGAGAGAGAAAATTAGGAATAAATTCGAAAACATCGCCAAGATGCCTCAGATAGGCATACGCCTGTCTCCGAAGAGATGGATAAATCCCATGAGCTCGGTTGCGGTGGATTGTGGAGCCAATTTGAGAGGGGGCGGCCCACGGTCAAGAAGAACATGTCGGTGCCAAAGATCACGGCGGTACTCATAAGACCCGCTAGAGACGCTAGCCACATTAGATGGTTCATTGCCCGTCCGCCTTTCTTACAGTCGCCGCCCCAATCTGCTGGAAGACCTCCAGTAGGTTGAGTTCGTCCCAATGTTCTGCGAACTTCCCGTCCTTAACGCGCCAGATGTCGATGCTCCGCAGTTGCACCGCTGCACTATTCGGCCGATAGCCCATAAATGAATTTGTGAAGGTTCCTTGGTACGTGAAGCGGGCGCTAATGCGGTCGCCCTCTTCGATCACGTCTTCCATCACCACTTTGGTATCGGGAAATGCGTCGAGGTAGTGCCGAAAGAATGCTTTGACTCCCGACTGTCCCGGCTGCACCTGGGGGTTGTGATTGTCATACTCGGGGTGAATGAACTGGTCGAAGAGTTCGACCCGTTTCTCGTTCAGCGCTTGCGCGAAGAGTCGTGGGAGATGCTTGTTGCTCATGAAATCCTCCATGACTCAGAGTCTGTGATGTATACTGTCAGGTGTCAAGGTACTGCCATATTTGTCAGTGTAGGAGAAATAATGCCGGTTTCAAAAAAAGAAGTTGGCGAGTGCCCGGTGGACGCGATGATGCGCGTCATGGATGGCCGGTGGAAGGGCACGATTCTGTGGCGTCTGCAGGATGGACCGAGACGCACCAGCGAACTGAAGCGTGGTATTCCCGGGATCACGGAGCGCATGCTGATCCGGCATCTTCAGGAACTCGTCGCCGATGGCATCGTTAAAAGAGACGACAAGAAAACGATTCCGCCTTGCGTTTATTACTCGCTCTCCTCGTATGGAAGGACGCTCGGCCCAGTGGTGCAAATGATGTGCGACTGGGGACGCTCACACTTGAAGCGTCTATCAGCAAAACGATAATCAGCGCTGAGGTATCGGAGCCAAACTTTGGTGCACGGCTGGTGCACAAATGCTCGCAAATGAGGTCTTCTGACGCAAATGACAACGCGCTAACTTATTGAAAATACGCCGATGTTGGTGAGTACGAACAGGGCAGGTAGATTTAGCAAACAGTTCGAGTGCGACGACTTGTTTTTCTTTTCTTCGCGCAAGACATTGCTCATGTCGGGAAGCTCGGATGGTCTTGGCGGCGCATCGAGGAAGCGACAGGTGTCCGTAGATGAAGCAATCGCAAAAATTAAGGTTAGTCGTTCTCGCGTTTTTCGCAGCTCCTTTGCACAGAAGAGTTTTTCGATTCTCCTTGACACTCACACTCTAAGGGAACAGGATCATGTCGAGGTTTCGCCGTTTGAGGCGAGACTCCCGCTTCGAAGTCCGAAAGCAGTTTCGTTAAGGTCAAGCTCCACATCGAGAGCAAAGAGGGCACAAGCTGCCCGCTTTTTATTCTCTCGAGTGCGGCCCTACCTCCTGTCCGACGTACAGGTCTGCAAACCCAAGACGCTAGCGGTTCCAAGGGAAACACTACTCACGCACTACTCGCTCGATGCGAGTGAGAATTTTGAATTTCTCAAAAAGGAGAACCACCATGTCAGAATCAAACAAGAATGTCGTCCGTCGTTTGTTCGAAGAAGTTTGGAACAAGGGTAATCTGCAAGTGACCAACGAGCTTTTTGCCCCCAACTATGCTCATCATGACGCCTCCACGCCCGATGTTGGGCGAGGCCCCGAGAGTGAAAAGAAGCGAGCGACTCTCTACCGCACCGCCTTCCCCGACATTCGATTGACTATCGATGACATCATTGCCGAAGGCGAAACAGTCGTGGCTCGTTGGTCTTGCAGAGGTACCCATAAAGGTGATCTCAGCGGGATTCCTCCAACGGGAAAGCAGGTCAACATCACCGGAGTAAGCATCGCCCGCTTCGCGAACGGCAAGATGGAGGAAGGTTGGGTCAACTGGGATGCTCTGGCTCTTATGCAGCAGCTCGGCGTCGTCCCTGACCTCGGCAAAGCCAAAGCCGCCGCCTCCACAAGGTAGCCGTCTAGGCCTCGGGCGAGAAATCGGAAGGTCCGTTCATGCAGCGGACCTTCTGTTCAATTCTCGGTAACACCTGAATATATGTCCGCGTATTGGTCGACCACGTAATTGCACGACTGCCCTTATTGAATGAAATCCGCGGTAAAGGTGGATGGGAAATCATGGTCGATTTCCGATTGGCCCAGTCTGATTAGAGTTAGAGGAGGAAATGCAAATGAGCGAAAGGAAATTGTCAACACCACAAATTGAACAACGGGCATACGAGCTATACCTGGAACGCGGCGGCGAACATGGTCACGATCGAGCAGATTGGCTTACTGCCGAGAATGAATTAACAGAATTGCCTGAACAATCCAATTCCGGCGCGACCAAGGCGTGGACCGCCGCTGCTGCCCTTCAGGCAACATCACCAAAGGGTGCTCGGGTCGCCTAGAAAGTGCCCGTAGAAATAGTCGGACGATAGTCGACTAAACTGACCATCTAGGCTGTGATTCATTTGTCTCGCTGAAATCGGAGTTTCAGTTAATCCATGGATTTAACGGAGGATTGAAAAATGACTATAAACGTTACCCCCTTACACGACCGCGTCTTGGTGCGGAGGCTGGAAGAGAAAAACACTGCTAAGGGTGGGATCATCATCCCGGACGCGGCCAAAGAAAAGCCGCAGGAGGGTGAAGTGATGGCCGTCGGGCCCGGCAAGATCGAAAAGGGCAAAAGAGTATCCCTCGATGTGAAAGTTGGTGACAGGATTTTGTTCGGCAAATACACTGGCAGCGAAATCAAGATCGATGATCAGGAGTATTTGATTCTGCGCGAAGAGGAAATCTTCGGGAAGCTAAGCGGCATGGTCAAAGCGGCCACCGGCAGAAGGTAGTTTCTCAGTTCAGAATTTGGATTAGCTGTTAATCACCCCGGAGGGTGAAGTGCAATGGCAAAACAAATCGTTACAGGTGCGAATTCACGTCAGTCGATTCTACGCGGGGTCAATATTCTAGCTGACGCAGTGAAAATCACGTTGGGTCCGAAGGGACGCAACGCGGTGATCGAGAAGAAATTTGGTGCACCCGTCATCACAAAAGACGGTGTGACTGTCGCGAAAGAGATTGAGCTGCAGGATCCGCTAGAGAACATGGGCGCACAGATGGTTCGCGAGGTCGCGTCCAAAACTTCAGATGTGGCGGGGGACGGTACGACGACCGCAACTCTGTTGGCTCAGGCTATTTTCCGCGAAGGGGTGCGCACGGTAGCAGCCGGTGCAAGTCCGATGGCGCTTAAGCGCGGCATCGATAAAGCTGTGGAAGTCGTCGTGGCCGAGATTAAGAGACTATCCCGCGAAGTGAAGGGGGATATGATCACGCAGGTGGGTACAATTAGCGCTAACAATGATAAGCAAGTGGGCAGCATCATCGCTGAAGCCATGAAGAAGGTCGGCAAGGACGGTGTCATCACCGTCGAAGAATCGAAGACGATGGAGACCACGCTGGAAGTGGTCGAAGGTATGCAATTCGATCGTGGGTACCTCTCCCCGTATTTCGTTACCGACCCGGAGCGGATGGAGTGCGTACTGGAGGACGCTCTTATTCTGATTCACGAGAAGAAAATAAGCTCAATGAAGGACGTGCTACCGTTACTCGAACAGACCGCTAAGTTAGGCAAACCGCTGCTGATCATTGCGGAAGACATAGAAGGCGAAGCCCTGGCCACTCTGGTGGTGAACAAACTCCGGGGAACGTTGAAATGCGCGGCGGTCAAAGCGCCGGGATTTGGAGATCGTCGAAAGGCCATGTTGGAGGATATCGCCACGCTTACAGGCGGGAAGGCGATCACGGAAGACCTCGGACTCAAGCTCGAGAATTTGAAGGTCGAGGATCTGGGTAGCGCAAAAAAGATCACCATCGACAAGGACAACACGACAATTATCGATGGTGCTGGTAAGACCAGCGAAATTGAAGGACGCATCAAGCAGCTCCGCATGCAGGTCGAAGAGTCCACTTCGGATTACGACAAAGAAAAGCTTCAGGAACGCCTCGCAAAACTCGTCGGAGGTGTGGCGATAATCAAAGTGGGCGCGGCAACGGAGATGGAGCTTAAGGAGAAAAAAGCTCGGGTTGAGGATGCCATGCACGCAACACGTGCAGCGGTTGAAGAGGGCATTGTACCTGGCGGCGGAACCGCCTACTTGCGATGCATCCCTGTGTTACAAAAGCTCAAACTTCACGACGATGAAGCCATCGGTGTGAACATCGTAAAACGGGCACTTGAAGAACCCATCCGTCAGATTGCACAGAATGCCGGACGAGAGGGTGCGGTAATCGTGGGGTTTGTACGCGAATCTAAAGACGAAACATTCGGATTCAATGCGGAGAACGGCGAATTCGGAGACATGATCAAAGCTGGTGTAATTGATCCAGCGAAGGTAACCCGCCTCGCTTTGCAGAACGCCGCATCGATCGTCTCACTAATGCTAACTACCGAAGTGCTGATCGCCGATATTAAGGACGAGGAACAAATGGCGGCTGGTGTCGGGCACAGCGGCATGGGCGGAATGTACTAAGCGATGTTGACGACTGGGGAGCCACCGAAGGTTGACATTAAATTGCAAATGGAGGCTGGGAAAGCAAACTCGTTTCGAATTCTTCGGATGATTTCGTTCTACATAACGTATGTAAGACTCCATTGAAGCCGGAGGTGACCAATTAAATCCGATTTTAATAGAATGGCGCGTGCTCTGATTAAGCATAAAATCCGTTTCACAACCAAAGATGCGGAGCCGCGGTTCGAAATTGAGGGTGGGCGCTTCACAACACAAGAACTAATGATGCTTAGTCTAGAAAAGAAAATTACGCATCCTGATCTTTTAGAAGTGCTAAGGACAAAGCGTATGACATCGGGGGGTTCGTGATACCAGAATGTTTTGCGAAACGCTCCGTCGGCGCATGAAATGTATCGCAAGATCTAAAATCAAGGGCAAGGACGAGCGCTACTTCTACGTGATGAGGGTTGCGCGCTAAAACAAGTTCAGAAAGCGGACAGCGGTCAGTCTTGCAGCGACGTCCTAATTAACCGTGCGGCACGAATCCTTCCCTG
>DATHGV010000068.1:0-2500 GCA_035490135.1 Candidatus Methylomirabilota bacterium | reverse complement strand
GCGCGTATTCGAGAAATAAATGGGCAAGCGTCCGTACTGGTGATCACCTTGAACGGGCGCACTAAGAAGATTACCTCCAATCAATTGTAGAGCTCGAGAAGACTCTCCTCGTATTCTTACCGGTTAAGCTGTATTGCCGTGCGCAAGCAAAGGCTTCTATGCTTGTGGTTGTGAGTCGCGGGTAATATAGCCATGCGGGAACAAACGCAGCCCGGAGTTTGTGTGCCAAATTTCAGTGCCTGGGGGATCGACAAAACATATCGGGACGACGCTGGGCAATGGCACGAGGTTTCAGAGGCGACCAAAAATAACTTTTTGACGGCCATGCAAGCGGCGCAAGAAGGCCCTGGCGATGCGGCACTGCTGGTCTGCCGTCAAGGCGCAGATGTAAACATTCCGGAGTCCTGCGAGTTGCAACTGGAAGACGGCACGCGTTTGCGTGGCACCGGTAAACTTCCGCGTGATTTGCCGCTTGGTTACCATTCTATTTTTGATCGTGACGGCCGCGAATCGCGGCTAATCGTAACGCCTCCACGCTGTTTCCTTCCAGCGGACCTGCACACCTGGGGCTGGGCGCTGCAACTTTATTCCTTGCGTTCGGAAACCAGTTGGGGAATCGGTGATCTGGAAGATTTGCGCCGTATTTGCGAATGGTCTGCGGAATTGGGAGCCGGAGTAGTTATGGTGAATCCACTGTGCGCGACTGCTCCGGTGTTGCCGCAGCAGGCAAGTCCCTACTATCCAAGCAGCAGGCTATTTTTAAATCCGCTGTATTTGTGTATCGAAAACATTGCCGGCGCGAGAGAAGCGCTACCAGATCTGGAAAAACTAGAGGAGGAGGGGCGCGGACTGAACGACGCGCCCTTAATTGACCGCGATGCGATTTATGGTTTGAAAATACGCACGCTCGAAAAACTCTGGTCCCAGATGCGCACCAAAACTTCGTTTAGCGATTTCGAACGCAGCCGCGGGCGCAGCCTGCAGCTCTTCGCCAGTTTTTGTGTTCTTGCCGAACAATTCGGCGCGAACTGGCGCGCGTGGCCGCAGCAATATCGTTCGCCGGATAGCCCGGCGGTATTGGCTTTGATTGTGGAATTCGGCGATCGCATCCGGTTTCATAAGTGGCTGCAATATTTGCTCGACGAGCAATTAAAAGCGGCTTCGTCAGCAGAAAATATTATGCAGGACCTCCCGGTGGGAGTTGCGCCAGATGGCGCGGACGCCTGGATGTGGCAGGACGTTTTTGCGAAAGATGTAAGCGTGGGAGCGCCGCCGGATTTATTTAACTCCAACGGACAAGATTGGGGACTGCCGCCATTCGTGCCACACAAATTGCGGGCTTCCTGGTATGAGCCGTTCATCCAAACGGTGCGGACCGCGCTGCGTTATGCGCGAGGACTGCGCATCGATCACGTGATGGGATTATTCCGGTTGTTCTGGATTCCAGTTGGTGAGCCGAGCGCGCATGGGACTTACGTTCGTTACAACGCGGACGAGATGCTTTCAATTCTTGCGCTGGAGAGCGCGCGAGCCAAGACGTTTATTGTGGGCGAAGATTTAGGAACCGTGGACGAAGGTGTGCGAGAGAAACTTGCGGAGTATGCAGTGCTTTCTTACCGGCTGTTGTGGTTCGAAGAAAAGCAGCCGGAGCATTATCCGAAACTGGCGGTCGCGGCGGTGTCCACGCACGATTTGCCGACTATCGCAGGCCTGTGGTCGGGAGCTGATTTTGATGAACAGACGGAGCTCGGACTGGAACCCAGCAGAGAAAACTCCGACAAAATGCGCTGGTATCTGAAGCGCGCGACTAACGTGCATGACCACGAGCACATTTCTGACGTGATTGTTAAAACGCACGAGGCGCTGGCGCGATCCCCGGCGGCAATTACGCTGGCGTCTATGGAAGATGGAGTGGGCGCGGACAAAAGGCCGAACTTGCCGGGGGCTCGAGAAGATGTTCGTGCGAACTGGTGTATTCCTCTGCCGAAAAAACGTGAAGAGATCGAGACGGATCCGACGGTCCTAAGAATTGCGGCTTCTCTGAAGAGATAAGCAACGATTTGTGAATTCAGCATTATTTATAGAACAGTTTTGAGTCTATGGTTCGCGCCATGGCTTCATGTCCAGTAGAGCTGGGATGTAAGTGATCGCCGCTGTCGTATTGCTTGGCGAGCCGGGCGGAGTTAGAGGAGTCAGCTAATGCTGACGCGAAGTCGATCACGCCATCGAAGGCATGTGATTCCAGGATCCAGCGATTTGCAACGCGACGAACCACTTCGCCTTTCTCCGTCCAACCTTTGAAGCCCTGAAAGGGAAGAATGGTGGCGCCGAAGATTTTCAAGTGACGCGCGTGGGCTTTGGTAATGATTTGTTTGTAACCGGCGATCAAATCGTCGGCGGAAATGTGAGTCCTGGCCAAACATGCGGCGAATTTCGGGTCAACCGGCGTGTCCGGCTGCCCAATATCGTTGGTGCCCTCGAAGAGAATCACCGCGCGTAC
>DATHGV010000067.1:0-23440 GCA_035490135.1 Candidatus Methylomirabilota bacterium | reverse complement strand
ACTTACGATTACCGCCGGGCCGGCCAGCTTCACGGAGAGGGCACTACCCAGAAAAAGTCCCGTGCCGATCGTGGATCCCAAGCCGATCATGGCCACTTGCCACGATGTCAGGCCACGATGCAGGCCGGCTTCGCGATCAAGAATCTCGGCCTGTGAAATGTTGCCCGTCAGTCCGGTCTTCTGTCCTAGCTCATTCATGGAGGGGCATGCTATCAGACTCCGCGGTTCGTACACCAAGACAGTTCTATTGACAGAATGATTTGAGATAGCCCGGATTTGCGCGCTTTGGAGCACTGGGACGAATGGATAGTTTTGCGGCCTGAACTTCGGGACAGTAAACGCCGCGTCGCAACTGGCCTTTGAGGATCGGGAAGGCACGCGCGCGCTACCTACAATTGGATCTGTGGCGAGCAAGACGATAGAAGCCACGGAGGGCAGTATGAAAGCAGCTTTAGCACTTATCGTCATTTATATCGCAGCATTTATCGTCGCTACGCAGGGCGGATCGCAAAATCCCGTGCAAGCGTCAGCATCGGGAGCGAATGCTTCTGCGGCATTGAAATCCATGGACCCGGAAAAAGAGGCCGATCTGCGCTCGTTGTTGCAATACGTGGGAGCCAAAGATCAGCTGCAATCGGTGGCGAGCGAATCGGCGGCGCAATATCGCGAAAAGTTGAGCGCCAGCGTAAAGAATGTCGCTGATGATTCGAAACGGCAGGAGTTGATTACCGTAGCTTCAGGGAGCTATCAGAAGAATTTCGACCAGCAACGGGTTCTGCAGCAAATCGCGGCGATCTACGACAAGCACTTTACCGATGACGAAATAAAGGGTTTGCTGGACTTTTACTCATCGCCGCTGGGACAGAAATTTGCCGCCGAAACACCCAAGATCAGCAAAGAAATCCAAGCGGTGCAAGTGTCGGCAGCAAGCAGTGCAACTCGCGAATCGTTGCTTACGCTGAAATCACAAGACGCCGATGACGATACGCCGGGTGCAGGCAACGGCAAGAAGAGCAAACCAGAGGTTACGCTGCAAGATGAGATGAAGGAAATTTCTCAGCGTCCCTGAGATTTTCGGCGGCAGTGATTGGCTCGGGAATTGAGCTACTTAAAGCGCTTTCTGATTTTAATGTCGATGCCGAAGGTTCCGTTATAATCGCGTAAAGCTACCACGGAAATATTGCGGTTTATGGTGTACTCCACTTGAATGACCTGTTCCTGAGTTGAACCCACATTCGAAACATACATGATGTTGAGATTGCGGGCGATTTGCTGTTCCACGGTGACGCGCGCGCCGGCGTTCTGGTCGGAACTGGAGGCCACGGGTGTCAGCCCCGGATCTACGCGCAACCTGGTAATACCAAACAAACGTTGCAGGCGGCCACCGAGTTGGGTATTCACGGCCTCTGATAAGAGTGCGGTGGCGCCGGTGCTGGCATTTTGCGCCGTGCCACCACTGCGCGCGGTACCTTCGGCGCTGGGTTGTCCCACCGCCAATAACGCGACGATGTCATTGGAGGGCAAAGGAGGATCGGAGCGATAGGCCAGAGCGAGTTTACTGGATGGCCCGTTAAAGTTGAGGGTAATTTCATATTGCTGAACAGTGGTGGAGGCTTCCACGTTCACCACGGGGTCCAACCTGAAAGGATTGGCGAAGTTGATGTCGCCGCGGGCTACGCGATAGCGGTTTCCGGCAAAGTACAAATCACCGGACAGCAAATGTATATGTCCCAACAAAATGGGACGTTCCCAAGTCCCGCGGACACGCAAATTCGCGTCTGCTTCCAATTCCGCCCCGGGCCATTCCATGCGTGCGTCGGGGGAGGATGCGGCTTCAATGTCGAACTGCAAATTGCGCAGGAACGAAGAATCGGTGGTAGGCCCGGAGATACCCTCCTTGGAAGAAACGAGTACGCCGGCACTTTCAAGGCCCTGCGTCAACATGACGCGTTGCACGGTTACTTTTCCCGAGACGACCCCGGAGTTGGTCGTGCCGCTCAGCCGTAAATTTCCACCCAGCAACCAGCTCATGCCTTCGGGATAGCGAATACGCACGCGGTCGGAGCTGGTGTTGAGGTCGTAGCGCACGCCAGCCTCTCCGTAATTTACGCTGCCGGAGAGCTGCAAGGTGCCGCCGCCGACTTCGGCGGTTACGTCGCTAAAAAAAAGGCGAGTGGTATCAAAAATCAAGTCACCTTTGATGGCGCTCATGCCGGTAGGAAAATCCGCGGCGCGCAAGGACGCATTGTCGATGTGAACTCGCCCGGTGATGCGAGGATGCTCGATGGTGCCTTCCACGGCGGCATTGATTTGCGCGCCGCCGTGGACGTCCATACTGGGCAGGGACCCATTAATCAATCGCAAATCGACCGCGCCATCGAGGCGGAGCGCCACGTTTCGCCGGCCGGTAAATTGTACGGACCCTTCGATCTTTAGGTTGGTGTCGGTACCGTGCATGACTACAGGTTCAATGTCGAGCGCTTCACGAGACGAGCGGAAACGTACCGGGCCGCTATTTTCGAGCTGCACATTCGCGTAGTTGAGGATGAGTCGCGAGAAATTTGCTTCCACCACGATTCCGCGGGGGTCCTTCAAAGCGCCTTTCAACGAGATATCGCCGTCCGCTTTACCATGACCGCTGAATTGCTTTAAATGCAGCGCCGCCAACAGGAATGGGTCGAGATCGATATTCTTGATGGAGACTGTGCCCTCGACGGGAAATGGCTTCGCAAGGCCGAGGGTGTAGCCTCCAGAAATTTCTCCGGTGCTCATCGCGGAGCTCAAGATTAACCGCGCTGTTTTCCCATCGGAGATCAGTTCGGTGTCAAAACTTCCGATCACTTCTTGTCCCACGCGCAGATCGGTGACGTGGAATGTCCCATTTGCAACGGGTGCCTGAATAGGGCCCTCGCCCTTCAAGCGAAAATTCACTTGGCCGCCCAGGGCAATAGAGGATTGCATCTTGTCGAAGCTTTCCAGCGGGAGAGCGGCGCCAACCAAATCGGCGGAAATTGTTTTGTCGGTAAAACGGTAGGCGGCGGTTCCGGTGACGATGCCAGCTCCGCCTCCCTTTTCTTTTCCTGGCGGAAAAAATCGCAGCTCGGCGTTGGCAATGCGAACTTCCTGAGTGCTGGCGGTGAGCTGTCCGCGCAGGCGATTGAAAGAAGAGCCGTAAACATTTCCATCCGCCAAGTCGAAAAGTCCAGTGATGGTGGGATCGTTTCTTGTGCCACGGCCGTGGAATTCGCCGGTCAAGTTTCCCCGAACTGGATACGACCAGCCGGCAAGCTGTTGCAAGCCTTCCAAGGAAGTTTTTTCCAGGTTGGCGTCGGCAGACCAAGAATTGTCGGGGAGAAAACTCCAATCCGTCAGTTCCAGGTTGATCTCGAGCGAACTTGTGGTGGTGCCGCGACGCGCATGTCCCCGGGACAGCAACAATTCCCTGGGTGAATACACCAGGTCGCCATCGAGCGAATCCAGAATGATAGAACTGTATTGCACGCTCTCGCCACGCAGATGTCCGGAGAATGTGGGTTTGCCGGAAGGGCCAGTGATTTTGCCGTCCCAGCTCACTTTGCCTGATAGGGGTTCCTTGCCGTCAGCGGAATGCGGAGTTACATCGCGCAGAGCATTGATGAAGTCCTTGTATCTTTCGAGCGAGGTAGTTTCAAACTTCAAATCCATTCCGGAATCGCGAGGAGCCAACAGTCCGGAAACGCTACCGTTGGTTGTGGGAGTCTGAAATGCGCCAGACACGACGGTGAACAGACTGGTATCGTACTTGTAGACGAATTGCCAATCTCCCTCAACCGCTTCGTGGCCTGCAGCGATGTTTTCAGGCGGCGCCCAATGCATCTTGGCGACAATTCCGAAGTGCTCGAATGCGCCGGTCCAATCTTCCTTGGTGTCCGCCGTTAAATCGGCATCCCAGTGCAATTCATCGATCGGAAAGCCGCGATGTTCGATGGAGGGCAATAAATTGACTAAACGGACATCCTGCACATGAGTTTCGGCATGAAACTGTAATCCCGCGAATCGCAAAGTAACGCGGCCTTTCACGGTGCCGCCGAGGGCACCGGCAAAAAAGTCGGGGACCACGAGGCCGTCATTATTAATGGTGAAGGTGCCGTGACTGGTGAGGTCTTTAGCGTGGAAATCATCGTAAGGAAGGGCGATATCGCGGCCAGCGTAGATGCCGGTGCCGTGGAATTGACCGTCGGCGAAGGTTCCTTCGCCGTGAACGTCGGCGCGACCGGTGGGGACTAGTGGGTTCCGCAAGATTTCACGAAGATCGAGGAGCTCAAGCCAGCCACGGTAGCGCATGTTCCATCGCGGGTCGGTAAAGTTGATGAGTTCCGCTTGTGCATCGACATGAGATCGGCCGGCCCTCACATCGCCTTGCTGCAAAGTAAAACCATCGCGCGAAATTGTGAACTTCGCGGAAATACCGATAGGTATCGGAAGAAAACGCTGCGCTGTAAACGTTACGTTTTGCCAGTCAAGATTGCCGTCGTAGACGGAACGGTCAAGTGGGCCGCTGGCCTCCAGCGCGAGGTGTAAGTTGTCTCCTTCGATGGCCAAAGGAGTTTGCACGTCGTTATAGAGAAGGCAGCCGTTGTCGAGCTTGAGGTGCTGGATGTGCAGGTCGAGAACTGTTTGTGCCAAAGGTTTCGCGGAACGAGGGCGCGGAGGGTTGGGGACATTAGTGACACCATTCTTTCCTATTCTTATATGAACGTGCGGTTGGTGAACGACCAAGCTATTCAAAGAGGCTTTGCGTCCCCACCAGGAATCGATGCGCAGACCAGCGTCCACCTGTTCAGCGGTGAAGAGCGGCCCGGTGCCGGGGGGTTCTGAACCGTGAATTTCGAGGCCTTTGAGCGTGGCGCGCAAAGATAGCCAATGGATGGAGACGCTGCGCAATTCCACGCGACCGCCGGTGAGCGCTTGCAGGCGGCGCACGAGGATGCGGTGAATTAACGGGTTGCCGGCTCCGCTTCCAAAAAAGATAACCACTGCGGTGGCAGCCAAAAAAATAGCTACCGCTGAGACCCACGCCACATGACGTAGCCAGCGAAATTTCGGCGTGCGGCCAGCTTGAGTCATTCTTTTTCTTCGTCCAATAGCCGCTCGACGTGAATGCGCGAGCGGCTTTCCTTGAGCCATTGTTCGGCCTGGGCGTCGATGCTTTGCTCTATTAATGCTTCCTGAATGACGTCGCGGGAGGCTTCCAGCGAAGGCGGTTCTTGCCCACGGGCCTTGGCTCGCGGCAACACTGCCGACTTGTAGAAATCTTCGATGGCCTTGGCGTCCACCTGCACAGACGGCCGAAATCTGGAATCGAGATAATTTGTGAGATGAATCTGCGTGGCGATTTTGTCGCGCACTTGCTGTTCGCTCAAACCACTTTGCTTTCGCCGCTCTTCGTATTCCTGAAGGGAGGGGAACGATTTTTTGAGCGCGGCAACGCCCTGGTCAATTTCGGCGTCGGTAGGGCGCGGAAAACGCGAGGCGTCGGCTTCATTTTGCACTACCCATTGATCGATCAGGCGGTCGAGCAATTGCGCTTCGGTTTCCGATTTACCATCCACCAGCATCTGGTAGCGGCCCAGGTGGCGCACATCGCTTAGAAGAATGATGTCGTTTTCCACGCGAGCGGCGATGCGGTCGATCAGCTCCTGGGCGGAAGATGGATAAACAAAAATCAGGTCTGAAAAAAATAAAGCGAGGATGCAAGTAATTGACGCCGCAGACTGCGAAAATATCCTGGCTGGCATTAGAAACTTGGTCCCAGGTTGAAAAAGATTTGGAAACCGGGGAGCCGGCCGGCTTTGTGGCAGGTTGGAACGGCGCCGGTGAGGGTGGTGCAGGGGATCACAAAGGTTGGCCGATTGATCTGGTAGCCCAGGTCGATGCGAATTGGGCCTACAGGCGTAGCATAACGGAACCCGAAGCCTACGGTGTGAGAGAAATAGTTGAGCTCGTTGCTGCAATTGGTCACACAGAAGGCATTGGCCGGGTTGGTAGTGTTAAAGGTGGGTGGGGGGGTTGAGCTTCTGAAGCTGATGCGGGTTAGTCTGCTGTAAACATTTCCGCCGTCGTAAAAAAGAGCCCCACCCAAGGATGTTCCAAAATATGGCAGGCGCATTGGGAAACGAAATTCCTGATTCAGCACCAGCAGGGCCTGGCCGCCGACGGGGAACCCGGTAACCGAATCACGTGGCCCGGCCTGGTTCAGCGCAAATCCACGCAGCGAGGTGCCGCCGCCGGCAAAAAGGCGCTCCGGAAGTGGGATAACTATCGGCAAGGGCGGCGTGGTTGGCAGGGGGAAGGTCAGCGAAACAGTCTGGCCATAAGGGATCAAACCGCCGATGCGTATGGAGCGGGCAAAGCTAAACCGCCGCTTGATGGGATAGTAAGTAGAATTTTGATAATAAAACCGTAAAAAACTTGCGCTGGATCCGATGTGACTGCCGGCCACGCTGAAATCCGCACTGTTATAACTGCCGCGCGTGGCATCCGCCGGATTATCACGCCGGTCATGAACCCAGGTCATGCCAAAGAGCGAAACGAGGGTAGGCTGCTCGAACAGCGGGATGGCCACGGGATTGATGGTGTCGGCGATGTTGGAGACCAGCACTTTGCGAAACACGTAACGGAAAAGAAGAGTTGTCCGGGGCGTAACCTGGTCGGTCAGTTGCAAAGACCCTTCGTAGCGCGTTTCAGTAAAGGTATTGATGTCCTGCGTTTTTTCTGTATAAGCGGTGGCTTGAACGCTCAAATCTTTATGCCCAAAAGTGTTGGGATCGGAATAGGTGAGCAGCGCGCGGTCCTCAATGGTGCTGCCGCGCAATTTGAGAGACAGGGAATCGGCTCGGCCGGTCAGATTTAATTTTGATATTTCAAAAATACCTCGTGGCGCGGCTTGCACCTGGCCCCCGACGGGATTGGAGGTGCTGGCTAGACGCTGGACTTCGAAGCCGCCACCGTAGGCCATGGTGTAGCGCCTGGCTTCTTCCACGAGCACAACTAAATCTTTGTCGCGATCGGTGCCTGTGGGATTTTGCGGCTCGATGGTCACGCGATTGAAGACTCCCAGGTTATAAAGGCGGCGTTGGGATTCGACGACTTGGCCTTCGCGCAGTGGAGCGTTCTCTTTCACTTCGACTTCGCGATGAAGCACGTTTAACCGGGTGTGCTCATAACCGGAATAGAGAATTCTACGCACCATGGTCTGCGGGCCTTCTTCAATGTGATAGGTGAGATTGACTGGCGGAGCTTGCGAGATGATGGCTTTGGAATCGGTTTTATTCTTTTTGTCGGAGGTGTTTTCGATTTCAGCAGGTGTTGCACTGGCGTCTTTGCTTCCCTGGTCCCCTGCTTTTTCGGTGTTTGCTTGTGGAGCTACGTGATCAGCCTTGGAAGTGAAAGTCGCTTCTGGAAATCCTTCGTTAAAATACAGCGCTAGAATTACGTCGCGATCAGTAGCCACGTTAAAATCGGAATAGGGTTGTCCCGGGGTCGAGGCCACGTCTCCAAGTAGTTCCTGTTCTTTAAACGCATGCAGGCCCTCGAGCTTGAGGGACGCCACGCGAGTTTGCTTTCCTTCCTGAATATTGAAGCGAATCGCCAGGTCGCCAGTCTTACCTTTATAGTTGTCCAAGGGCACAGCATCGACTTTGGCTTCCAGAAAACCGTTGGCTTGGTACAAAGCGCGCATGGACTGCGCGTCCGATTCCACCAGGCGCCTGCTAAAGCGTCCCGGAGACGCAAACGCCCGTTTATAGACCAGTAAGCGGCTACGCAATAATTCATCGCTAAAATAGTGATTGCCAATGATGTCGATGGTAACCAGCTTATGTTTGTCTCCTTTTACGACGTGATAGGTGATCACTTCTTCCGTGCCCTTCCACCCGTTGGGATTCGAGGCTGCCGTCTGTGTCTCAGTGGTGTAATCGACGGTGGAATCGAAGTATCCCTGGCGCTCTAAACGTTCGCGCATGTTGCGCTTGCCTTCTTCAAGAAGATCGGCGTCCACGGCGCCTTCCTGATATACAGGCACCAGCCGTTTCAAGTCGCCCTTCGAAAATTTCGCACCCACTACCTGCAGTTTCACGCCGGGACCCTGTGATACTTCCAGATCCAGTGAAATGGTATTTGTTGGCGCATCATAGGCGCCGCGGCGCACCACCGCGCGGGCAATCAGATTCCCCTTTTTAACGAGGTATTTGCGGATTCGATCGGTTCCGCTCTGTAACCGCGCGGAGGTAATCGGACGTCCCGGTTTCATTTTGAGGCGTTTGAGAATTTCCGCATCGGGATACTGGGTATCGTTCTTGAGCTGAATGGTTCTGACTCGCGCGCGGGGGCCCGATTTTATGTGAAAGATCACATCCATCTGGTGGGTTTCAGGGTGAGGGACTGTTTCTGACCGAATCTCCGCGGTATATAACCCCTCCTGCCGCAGCGTCTCGCGCAAACGCTCCGCCGCTTCGTCAACGAATGCCTCCCGGAAAGTCTGCCCGAGATTGAGTTGCGTCGCGGCTATCGCGGAAGCCTCGCTTGGCGGAGGGACCAGGCCGTCGATCAATACCTGGTTAAAAAAAAGATTTTCTCGAGCGACGAAATCCAGCCGGACGCCGCCTGGAACGGTTGTGAGTACAGCTCGAAGATCGGAATAATCGCCGGTTTTGTAGAGGAGACGCAAGCTTTGAGCCACTTTGGTGCGGTCCAGCGGTTTGCCGATGTCAACATTTATGCCCTTGACGGGCTCGCTCAGAACGCGTCTGTCTTCTGCCACAACGCGCGTGGAGACTACTACAGGTTGTTGGGCGGGTTCGGCGGCGGAGCTAGCGCTCTGTGGAGTTTGCGCGCGCGTTGTTGCAACTCCGCTGAGAAGTGCGAGCGCGACAACACCTCGCAGCCCATTGGCCCACCCTGATTTCATCTTCTATTTGTCTCAGACGAAGCGTAGCACAGGGACGTTATCCGGTCGGTCATGATTGGCGGTATCATCGCGGTAGCGGGCCTCCGATCGCGAAACCCGCTGGGGCCGCAGATTCGTGGACGATTTTCTTCAAGAAAAATACTCACGACAAATACTTTTTGAGGGGATTGGCCTTGACGGACAAGAGCGTCTGCTGGGCGCCAGCGCGGTAGTGGCCGGGTGCGGAGCAATCGGGGCAGCTGCCGCGAATCTTTTGGTGCGCGCCGGCGTGGGCCGCATTCGCATCGTAGATCGCGATTTCGTGGAGCCCTCCAACCTACAGCGTCAGACTTTGTTCGATGAGTCTGACGCCCGCGAGGCGCTGCCGAAAGCCGTTGCCGCGGAGCGCAAATTGCGCGCTATTAACTCCAGTGTCTCCATCGAAGGCCTCGTTGCAGACATTAACCCTCGCAACGTCGGGCAGTTGCTAAATAATTTCGACGTGATTCTTGACGGTACCGACAACTTCGAAACCCGTTTTTTGATCAACGATTCTGCGGTTAAGTCTGGCAAGCCGTGGATATACGCCGCCGCGGTGGCCAGTTACGGTCTGACCATGACCATTCAACCGGGTCAAAGCGCGTGCCTCGCTTGCCTGCTTGAGGGAAGTGAGGCCGTTTCCGGGATGGAAGACACTTGCGACACCATAGGTGTTGTGGGTCCCGTCGTAAGTCTAGTGGCGTCCCTGCAGGTTGCCGAAGCCACGAAGCTCCTTAGCGGCAATCACAAAGCGCTTCACGGGAAGCTCATTTCGTGCGATGTGTGGACCGGTTATTTTCAATCCGTCCAAGTTGAGCGCAACCTCGATTGCCGGTGTTGCTTCAGGCACGATTTCTCCTACCTCGAGGGCCAGGCTCAGCCGCACATCACGATGTGTGGCCGCGATTCCGTACAGATACACGAACACAATCGCGCGCTCGATCTGGGCAGCTTACAAGAACGGCTGTCGCGTACCGTAACAGGCATACGGCAAAATGATTTCCTCCTTCGTTTCGTCATTGCACCCTACGAGATGACGGTCTTTTCCGACGGCCGCGCAATCGTGAAGGGTACGACGGACCCTGCTGTGGCGCGTTCGCTCTACGCCCGTTACATTGGCGCGTAGGCACTGACCAGGTTGATCTGACCTTTTATCAGGCTCGGCGCGCGAGCCAAATGCAATCTACGGTGTAAGCGAAGATTTAATCCTAGAATTCTTGACAGCTTGAAACTGTAACGTTAGTTTCATCGTAGGATTTTGGTCGGACGCAGTGGGTCAGCAGAGGTGTTTTCTCGCGAATTGCAGGCCTACAGGTCATTGGCTTGCTCACATTCGGCGTCCGGCGCAGTCCTAATACTCAGGGGGGTCCGATGCGAAGCGTGTATAAGTTTGCGGTTGTAGTGTTTCTGTTAACCGGTTTTTTGGGCGGTCAGGTCTACGGCCAAGGCGGCGCTACTGGGGCGATCAGCGGTGTAGTCGTTGATACCAGCGCAGCCAGCATCGCCGAAGCGGAAGTACAAATTACCGACAGCCGTACCGAAACGCTAGTCCGAAAAATCACTGCCGGCCCTGATGGCTCGTTTACGGTGACCCTGCTCCCTCCGGGTACCTACTACGTGCTGGTCAATAAGCCCGGCTTCTCGCAATCGAGGGCGGACAATATTGAAGTGCGCGTGACGGAGACCACGCGTGTCAGCATTGCTTTGAAGCCCGGAGAAGTCAGCGAGCGAGTGGAAATCTCCGCACAGGTTACGAATGTAGAGACCACCAACGCCACGACTGGCGAGTCCATCGGGACGGCCACCATTCGCGAACTTCCTCTTGCTACGCAAAATTACCAGCAGCTTCTTTCACTATCTTCGGGCACACAGAGCGAACTTAATGCTTCCGCGCAATTGGGCCGAGGAAATGTGCGCATTATCGTGAATGGGCAACGTGAAGATAATAATAATTACCTGATCGAGGGGATCAGTTCGACGGATTACAATGTTTCGCAATCCACCAACGTTCCGCTGCCTAACCCGGACGTCATTCAGGAATTTAAAGTTCAGACTTCGCTCTACGACGCCAGCCAAGGTCGCAACGGAGGTGGCAACGTGAACGCTATTTTGCGTTCCGGGTCCAAGGGTTTGCATGGAGATGTGTATGAATATTTTAGAAATGACGTGTTGAACGCTAATGAATTTTTCCTGAACGCAGCCGGGGAGCCACGTCCCTCGGTAAAACAGAATATTTTTGGCGTCAGCCTGGGGGGACCGGTGGTGAAGGAGAAACTGGGCTACTTCTTCGTCAACTATCAAGGTACCCGGCAACGAAGCGCACTTTCTCCCGGGACGCAGATCAACAATCCGGCGTTTCCCATTTTGCCGGCTGACCGATCCGCCGCGAATCTCGCTGCTCTCTTCAGCACACCCGCAACAGCTCCAACGGCTGCGAATCCCGGTGGGTGCCCGGCCGTGCCCATCGCCATCGACCCGGTGATGTTGAAGCTGCTGAATTTTAAGAGCAACCAGTTCGGCGGCGACGCTAACGGATTCTTGCTCCCTACTATTCCTGGAACTCCGGGCGTGACGGTGAATCCGGATACCTGTGCTGTGGGATTGAATAGCGGCGCGTTTCTGATCAGCCGTCCCGGCAAATACACCGACGATCAGTTCACTACCAACTATGACCGGGAATTCCGCGGTGGGCAGGATAAGGTTTCCGCGCGCTTCTTTTTCTCCAATGCCGAATCTTTCTTGCCCTTTGGGGCCGGCGGTCTGCAAGCTTCTCTTGGCGGGACTTTAGCCAGCAGTATCAGCGCCGCCGATTTGAATTTTCCCTACGATCTGCCAGTGAGCGGGCGTTTCTTCAGCGCCAGTGAAACGCATTTGTTTTCACCGGTGCTGGTTAACGAATTTCGCTTCGGATACGTGCGCATTACGTACAGCCTTTTGAATATTGCGCCAGTCACGGCAGCGGACCTGGGCATCGACCGGCCCACCAATAACATCACCAACTCCATTTATAAATTCACGCAATTCGGTTCGGCGGGATTTCAACTAGGGCCTACTCCGCCGGCTAATCAATTTCAGACACAAAATAATTATAACTTTCTGGATACCGTGAGCTGGGTGAAAGGCGCGCACATTTTCCGATTCGGCGGAGAATTTACGCGGGTGAATCTGGACAAACTTTTTCCGCAAGTTTTTAATGGCCAGCTTTTCTTTTCCAATTCTCCAGGAGCCCCGTCCACCGCTACTTCGCCGAGTATCGGCGGCTTGACCGATTTTCAAAACTTACTCCAAGGCGCGCCCGGTGGGAGTTTCGGAGGCGGGGGGGTTTACAATCACCAGTACCGCACCAACGATTTTGCGGTTTTCGCGCAGGATGACTGGAAGATCCGACCGGATCTTACTTTAAACCTGGGATTGCGCGTGGAAGATTTCGGCGCATTTAAGGACGACGCGTGTCATATCGGAAATCTGGATCAGGACCTGGCAGCCGCCGGAAAGTATCCGTTCATTTATGGGAGCTGTGTGAAGAAACTAAATCTCGCAGGTTTGGTTCCCACAGGAAGCGACAGCACGTATACCAACAACTACACAACTGGCTGGGGACCGCGCATCGGTTTTGCTTACGACGTTTTCGGGCATCACAACACCACGGTTCGCGGAGGCTATGGAATTTATTACGTGCGTGAAGACGTGGGCACCGCGGATCAGCTTTCGTTCCAAGGACCGTTTCTGCCTATCGCGTTTGGTGGCGGACCGGCTGGATGTTTGTCGACCTTCTTTTCGGCGGACTCTACATGTTTTCCCGGCGGCTCGAATCCCAATGCGTTGCCTGCCGCAGGGACACTTGATTCCGCGTTTGTGCCTTGCCTTGGAGCATTCCAGGGATTCACAGGTGGAAACACCACCGGGGCGCCGAATTACGCGTGCAGCGGAACCGGTCCCGGTGTAATACCTTCGCAATTTTTGTTCGGACTAGTCGTTCCTCGGAAATTTGTGGCGCCCAATACGCAACAATGGAACCTCACCATTCAGCGTTCCCTGGGGCGCGCTTGGGTTTTTGAAATTGGATATGTGGGGACACACGCGGTGCACTTGCGCGAAACTCGCACGTACGGAGCGCAGCTTGCCACGGCGGCTAATCCTCTGACCATTACCGCGCAGGATGGCACGCAATACACCGTCACGGAAAGCACCGTCGCGAACGGCCCAGCACGTTCGGCTAATCCTGGCATCAACTTCTACAACGGCATGCAGATTTTTGCCGACGATGCCTACTCCCACTACCATTCTTTGCAGACAACGCTTTCGCGGCGCTGGGGCGCGGGATATTTCCAGGCTGCATATACATTTTCAAAATCGACGGACGCTACGTCCACCGGTAATACTGCTTTGAATACTGCGTTTAACAACGAGAGCACGTTGGCGGCTTCTCGGGGGCTTTCTGACTTTGATCGGCCACACCGTTTCGTGGTCAGTTACCGCTACGAACTTCCTTTTTTCAAGGATGCTACCGGATTCAGGCATGCAGCTTTGGGCGGGTGGGCGGTGAGCGGCATCACTATTTTTCAGTCTGGTACACCATTTTCGGCGCTGGATGGCTCGGCCGGAACCGCCTATATTGGCGGCGGATTGGAATCGCCGACCTCCGGCGCGCAACTTGTTTCCGGCGGGACAATCGCGGCGGGCAATACTTCCGGAAGCGTCATATCGCGGGTGAACAATGGATACCTCAATCGCGCGGACTTTACCTTTGCGCCGCCCGCCGATCCTGCTGGATGTGCATTGGATCCGAATGCCTGCACGACGGCGTTCGGGAATCTCGGACGCAATATTTATCGCGGGCCTTTCCAGCAGAACTGGGATTTTTCGCTGATTAAGAATTTCCGTATCACCGAGCGCCAACAACTGCGCTTCACCACAGATTTCTTCAACATCTGGAATCACGCGAATTTTGCTAACCCCACGTTTACGGACATTTCTAACCCGGCTTTTGGCAGAATTTTCTCAACCGTGGGCACGCCCCGTTTGATTCAATTCTCTCTGCGCTACGCTTTCTAAAGGGGTGTCTGGCGCAGGTCTGGCCGAACCGCCAAGTGGGTGCTTACACGCCGCATTTGCGAATGAGGATTTCGTGATTGACCGGGGCCTTGTTTTCAGAAAAATTGAGGGGTACATGAGCAACGAGAATCCACGCATCAAACTGTTGGAATGTGACGCCGTCACGCCGGAAGCCGGGGCTCTATACCATGCGCTGCTGGCCCAACGTGGCGTTGTCCCCAACATGTTCAAAGCCCTGGCTTACTCGCCGGACATCGCCAAAGGGGTGGCGGGTTTTTTGAAGCCTTTGCTAAGTGATGGCGCGTTGCCGGGGTGGTACAAGGAGCTTGTGGCGGTACGCGTTTCTATCCTTTGCGAATCCGAGTATGCGATTCGCGCTCACAGTATTTCCGCGCAAAAGAAAGGCGCGTCGCCGGCGCAGATCGATGCTGTGGGTGATTTTGAAAATGGGCCCTACAGCGAAAAGGAAAAGCTGGGTTTTCGCCTTGCGGGCCGTTTGCATGGCGGCGGCCGTAAGGTAGACGACGCCTTTTACGGCGAACTTAAATCTGTGTTCGACGATGCGGCGCTCGTTGAATTATTTTTGGCGGCAGCGGCTTTCGAAATGTTTCCTCGCTTCATCGATGGTTTGCGTATTCCGGTCACTCCGCCTGCCGCGAAGTGATAATATTCTTCGGGGAAATTTCTTACTTATGCGTCCCGTCGCAACACGCGTTTCTCAATTAACCGGTGAAGGTGCGCTGGCTGTTTTTTCGCGCGCCAAAGAACTTGAGCGCGAAGGCCGGTCCATCATTCATCTGGAACTTGGCGAACCGGATTTCCATCCAGCAGCTGCGGTGGTGGATGCGCTGCGCGACGCCGCGGCCTCAGGGCGCGACCGCTATGTGTCCACCCGCGGCATTTCCGCTTTGCGTGCGGCTGTTGCTAATTATTTGAGGCGCACCCGCAGGTTGGAAGTGGCGAGCGAAGAAGTTTTGATCGCACCAGGTTGCAAGATGGCGTTATCGCTGGCGATGATGGCGCTCATTGAGCCGGGAGATGAAGTTCTCTACCCGGATCCAGGCTTTCCCATTTATCCGTCGTTTACACGCGGACTGGGGGCCACGGCGATTCCATTTGGCCTGGGAGAAAGGAATAATTTTCAGCCTGACCTTCAGGAAATCGCGGCGAAAATCACGCCGCGCACCAGCGTATTGATTTTTAATTCTCCCAACAACCCTACGGGCACGGTATTTAACCAGGAAACGCTGGAGCAACTCGCGGAGCTCGCGCGAAAACATGACTTGTGGGTCCTGGCTGACGAAGTTTATGCCCGCATCGTATTTAACGGTGAATTTCTTTCTATCCGCTCGCTGCCGGGCATGGCCGAGCGGACGGTTATCATCGACGGCTTCTCAAAGAGTTTTGCGATGACCGGGTGGCGACTGGGGTACGCTGTGGCGCCAAAACACGTGGTGGACGCCATGGATTTGCTGGTGCTCAATACTTTCACGTGCGTCGCGGAGTTTACGCAAGTCGCGGCCATCGAAGCGCTGCGTGATTCGTCCAACGCGGTGGACGCCATGGTTGCGGAATATGGCAAGCGTCGCGATCTCTTTGTAGCCGGACTCAATCGCATCCCCGGATTTCGATGTCAAATTCCGGACGGGTCTTTTTATGCCTGGGTCAATGTGGAAGACACCGGCCTCGCAGCGGAAGAAGTTGCCAGATTATTGCTCGAAGAAGCCGGCGTCGCTGGGATTGCTGGAGCGGCATTCGGCACCGGCGGGAAAAACTATCTGCGCTTTTCCCTGGTTAGCGCTCGGCATTCTCTCGAAGAGGCCCTGGACCGCATTACACGCGTTTCGGTACGCTGGCGCGCGACCGTTGCGCGATAACATAATTTCGAATGAGTTCGTAGCGGCAACATGACCCAACCTGTTTTTTCTTCGCACAGCGATCGCAAGGAATGCTCACAAATGAAACGTTTGATTCACGCAGTGATTTTGGCTTGCCTGAGTCTTGCAGCAGCTTGGGTCGCGAACGCTCAGGCAAAACCTGTGGCAGCGCCCGCGGAGATTGCGAAAGTTTACGAGCGCTTACTGCCACAAATCGACAGGATCCCTATCTACGACAATCATTCGCACGCGACTTTTCCGGACGATTCCGACATGGACGCGCAAGCTGCTCCTCCGGATGAAAGCGCGGTCATACGATTGCGCGAAGACAATCCGGAATTCGTGACCGCTGCTAAATCGCTCTTCGGATATCCCTACGATGATTTCTCTGCCGAACACGCTAAATGGCTTATCGATAAAAAGAAAGCCGCTGAGGCTTCTGGCAGCACTGCGTATTGGGACGGCATCCTCGATAAACTCAACATCGAAATTTGCCTCGCCAATCGAGTGGCGCTGGCCCCCTATCTGAATCCGCACCGTTTTCACTGGGTTTTCTTCGTGGATTCGTTTCTCTATCCTTTCAACAACCGCGATCAGTCGGCAAAAAATGGCGATCTCGGTGTGTATATTCCGCTGCAGGAAAAAGTCCTACAGCGCTACGAAAAACAGCAAGACCTCAGCGCCCTGCCCGGTGATCTTGCCGGCTACGAATCTTTCGTTCGCCAGACGGTGGCCGACAATCAGAAGAAGGGCGGCGTGGCTATGAAATTCGAGGCCGCTTATTTCCGTTCGTTATACTTTGCCGACCCGCCGCGCGAGAAAGCCGAGGCCATCTTCAACAAATATCATTCCGGAGGCGTTCCCACCGAAGATGAATATCGCACCTTCCAGGATTACATCTTTCGAGTGCTGATCGATCAAGCGGGCAAGCTCCATCTGCCGGTGCATTTTCACAGCGCCGTGGGCATCGGCGACTATTTCAGTCTGCGCAACGGCAATCCGCTCAATCTCGAAAACGTTTTGCGGGATCCGCGCTACAAAAATGTAACGTTTGTGTTAATCCACGGCGGTTATCCATACACTTTGGAAATGATCTGGCTGACGGCTGCGAAGAATGTGTACACAGATTCTTCGCTCATGGGTTACTACGTATATCCCTCGGAGCTGAAAAATATTTTGAAACAATGGATCTCTCTTTATCCCGAAAAGATCATGTTCGGCTCGGACGCATTCCCCTTCAACGACGCGGTGGGCGCGGAAGAAACATTCTGGCTCGCGGTGCGCTCGGCGCGGACTGCCGTGGCGGAAGCACTAGCCGAATTGGTTGCAGAAAACGCCATTAGCGAATCGAAAGCGCTGGAGTTGGCGCATATGTATTTGCACGACAATGCCGCCAAGATTTACGGAGACCAAAAATGAGCAATCCGGAGCTGAAATATCTCGCCTGGAAAGATGTGCAGCGCGAGCACCTCAATCCGCATATCGACCGCGAAATGGTGGTGGGCGATAAAATCATGCTGGCACGCGTGCTGATGAAAAAGGGCGCGCACGTCCCGCTGCACCACCACCACAACGAACAAGTTACTTATATCCTCGAGGGCGCGCTGAAATTCAACGTGGGGGACAAGGAAATTGTAGTGCGCGCCGGGGAAGTGCTGTGTATTCCGCCAAATATGCCTCACGAAGCTTGGGCTGAGGAAGATACTGTCGACCTGGATGTTTTCAACCCGCCGCGCGAGGATTGGCTGAACAAAACCGATGACTACTTGAGGCACGGCCGTTAGCGGCCAGGCCCAGGGTGTCGTGCCAGGCCCCGAAGGGCTCATCGGGCATGGGGCACCACATATGTTAGTTAAACCCGTAGACAAACAGGCTCACTGTTGTTTACCGTAGTGAATGGTTTGATTCCAGGCGTGGGGTCAACCCTCGAGGGGAACATCATGAAGAGGCTACTGCTGTCGTTGTTACTAGGTTGCGCTGGCGTTTGTGCTGTGCAAGCGCAGGAGAGTGTTCCCGCCGCATACACTGCGGGTTCGAATGCCGCGGCCAATTTTAGCGCAACGAGTGCCGCTCAAGTGCCGCTGATGCAGCCCCTGGTGCAAACCGGGCCACTTTTCACCGCCGAAGCGCTGGACTTGGGTTCCTCAAGTGCTGCGGCGCCAGCCACGGTAACTACCGCGCTGGCTCTTCCCATGGCCGCGCCAAATGCCGCAGCTGCGGAACCTTCGCCTGCGCCGCGCCCAAAGTTTATATACAGCGATCGCGATGATTTCCGCTGGCAGCTGGGGCTGGGAGTTTCCTTCGAGCGCTTCAGATCCTCTATCTATAGCGCCAGCGCAGTAGGGACGGCCACCAGCCTGGCCTATTTTCTAAGTGACTTTCTGGGAGTAGAGGGGGATGTGAATACTTTTTTCGCCCCTACCATCTGGCAAAACGAACACATCAAGCTTGTTAATTACGGCGTGGGACCGAAGTTCGCGTGGCGGCGACCGCGTTGGGAACCGTGGTTCCACGGCCTATTCGGCGGTACCCACGCGTTTCCGCAAACGGCCGGTCACAGTCAAAATGGATTCGCCGTGCAGTTGGGAGGAGGGGCGGACTATCGCCTGCTGCCACGCCTCTCAGCCAGAGCGGAAGTGGACTATGTGGGCACTAAGCTCTTCGGCACATGGCAGAACAACGGCCAAGCGACGCTGAGCCTGGTTTTTCACTTCTAAAAATACCGCTGATTCTCCCAACGACTGGGTTGTAATGTAAAGGGTCTTTCACGAATTTTAGTTTGCTGTCAGACGCTTAGGGATGCATGACGGCCGGAACCGGTCGGCCCATGGATTTCGCGTATTCCGCGGCAAATAACGGGCTGGAAGAAAATTCCTCGCTCAACTCCCGCAAAAGTCTTTGTGCCAGCGCATCCTGTTTTTCCCGCCGCGCCGCCAGTGCCAGCATGATTTTTGCGAAGGGCCGTAGATACAATCCGGAATCCGCCGATTTTCCCAGCTGCTGCATGCCCAGCTTTTTATCTCCGTGTACGCCGCCAAATGCCAGAAAAAAACGCATTCCTCCGGAAAGGCTTCCAATAATGTAATTGGCGGAGCCCAGTGCGACGTAGGCATCATTGGCATCGGGCCTCACCGCCAGCAATTGTTTCGCATGTTGGTTCGCTAATTTGAGCAGCTTGAGTGCTTCGAGGCGTTCTTTCCGCAGAATCATGTCTGCGTCGGACTCCATGCCCGCGGCCAGCGTGAGCGCAAAAAGCGCCTCAGTGTCCTTGGCGTTTTGTTTCAGGCGTTTATTTGCCAAGGCCCGTGTTCCTACCAATGCGCCCTGAAATTGGGCCATACGGCCGGAGTCAGGCTTGCCGTTTATGCCATTCAGGAATTTTTCTTCATTCAGGAAAAAATCGCTGGTCAACACGCCCTGGCGGTAAAACTCCTCGAAAAGGTAGCTGGCGGCGATGGCTACTTCACCAAAAGGTTCCTGAGGATGTTCCCCTTCCCAGTTTGCAAATTTTTCGCGTGCTGCGGGAAATTGTTGGGTGTAAAGAAGTTGAAATCCAGAGGTCAGCTCCGGAAGCGGCGTGAATGCCGGGGCAAGTACGTCATCGCCGGCGTTGTCGCTAGCATCGGGGTGCGCACCGGAGACCGGGTTACCAGTAGAACCCTGTCTCGCATTCTCCATAGTGGCGTTCGCGGTCAAACACATCAAGAACATCACCGGAATTAGGAAATATAAATGAAGGTGCTGTCTCGCGCGATTCATCATCGAGTCTTTATTACGTATTTAGAACAGGCCGGGCAGGAATCTCGGTTTGCCCGCCATGGCCGAACGGTAATCGGGATCGGCAAACAATACGCGCTCTTCAGTCGCGAGCCTTTGCGCCAGTACTACAACGTGCGCTATCGAACCTGCCAACGCGGTGATCCACGCGGTGTGTATTAAAGGCAGCGCCAGCATCTCGGCAAAGACCGCTGCATAATTAGGATGCCGAACGAAGCGGAAAGGTCCAGAAACAATTACGCCGAGTCGCGTGGAGTCCACGACTTGAACGTTCCAATGCTCGCCGAGTGTGCGAATCACCCACCAGCGCACGGCATTGGCGGCCAGAAAAATCGTGAACATTATTGCGGCCAGCAAGGGAATAAATGGCCGATGCAGAAAAACCACTTCCAGGCCTGCGCCGACGAGCACCGCGGTGTGCAGTGCGACCATCCAGCCGAAACGCGGTTCCGCGACTTTGCTAGCGCCGCGCTTAATCATGCTCGCCTGATGCCGTCGCGAGATTTGCAGTTCGACGATTCGCAAAGCGCTCACGGCGGCCAGCAATGCCAGAAATGCGATAACCGTTACGCCCATTGCAGCAACAAAAATTCCGCGCTGAAGCCGGGACCAAAGGCCGCCAGCAACGCGTATTCCCCAGTTTTCAGCGGGCGCTTTTCAAGCCATTCCTGAAGAATAAAGAGGATCGTGGCGCTCGACAGATTGCCCACGTTGGCAAGAATGTCCCACGACGGTTGGGTGTCGCATTGTTTCAAGCCCAACTGCGTTTCCACATTGCCCAACAAGCGGGCGCCGCCAGGATGCAGAATCCATCCCTTGATATCCTCGCGCTTTTTCCCGCAGCGCCCCAGGAAGCCGTCGACCAGCTCGTTGATTTTTGCGCCAATCATTTCCGGCACATCCTTGGCCAACAGAATGTGAAATCCGGAATCCCGCAGGTCGAAGCCCATTGCGCCCAACGAGTCCGGAAACGTATATGTTTCCGAAAATAAAATCTTCGGCCCATGCACAGGCTTGCCGCGCACCACGACGGCTGCCGCGCCATCGCCAAATAGAATGGACGAAATCAGGTTCGCCTGGGAGATATCCTTGCGCTGAAACGTCAGTGAAGGCAACTCCACGGCGACGATCAGCACATTGCCGCCGGGCTCCGCTTTTAAATAGTCCGCCGCACGTCCCAAGGCCATGGCGCCGGCCGCACAGCCCAGCTCGGTAAATGGCATGCGTCGCACGTTAGGACGAAAACCCATGAGGTGAATGAGATGGGCATCGAGAGACGGAATCATGAATCCGGTACAGGACACGGTGATGATCAGATCGATGTCCGCCGGCGCGAGACCGGCACGCGTCAGGCATTTCTCGGCCGCCTCGCGACCCAATTTAATCGCGTGTTCCATGTACTCTTCATTTGTCTTCGAGAGGGCTCGCGGTTCGACAGTGTATTCGATGGGGAAAATGGAATAACGATTGTGAACGCGCGCATTGTCCACAATGCTCATCATGGCTTCGAGCTTGCGCTCGGGAATATCAAACACCCGGCCCATGTAATATTTCACGTCGTCGCGAGTGATGGTGTGGGGCGGAAGCGCGGTCGCAGTTGCGGCAATGGTGCAGTTTTCAGAACTCGGGCGTTGCTCTTCGGCGTTAGAAAGGTTCAACGAATCCCCAGTATATATAGTGTGGCACGAATCGTGACTGAATCGCGCCACCGATTGGACGCCAATCTAGGATGCTGCACGCTCTGGCATGGTTGGGTGCAAGCGGTAGACTGTACATCAATTCAAGCCAAAACCAATAGCCAAAACCGTCAACGTGGCCATTCAGTTCTGATGCCTCAGGTACGGAACTAGCTTGAAACGTGCGTGTAAAATTTCTGGCAATTTATCGGCGAGCGCACGTCTAGCTTGTCTGGCTAGCGCGAATTTCCTGCCACCGGCGCGGGCGTCGATTGGCCTGCAAAACCTTTTTGCGTAAACGGATCGACTTGGGAGTTATTTCCACGAATTCATCGTCGGCGATGAATTCAATAGCCTGTTCCAGGCTGAGTTCGCGGTGGGGGATCAAACGGATGGCTTCGTCCGCGCTGGAGGAGCGCATATTGGTCTGCTTTTTTTCCTTGGTGACATTTACGTCCATGTCCTGTTCGCGGGAATTTTCGCCCACAATCATGCCCTCGTATACATCGATCGCCGGGCCGATGAACAGTTCACCGCGTTCCTGAATATTCCAAAGCGCAAACGCTGTGGACGGGCCGCTGCGATCGGCGACCAGCGCCCCGGTAGGCCGCAGCGCCATTTCGCCGGCATAATCCGTCCAGCCTTCAAAAATGGAATGGATCAGCGCGGTTCCGCGGGTGTCGGTCAACAACTGGCTGCGCAAACCAATCAAGCCGCGCGAAGGGATTTTGAAATCCATGCGCACGCGCCCGGAGCCGTGATTGCTCATCTTCAACATTTCGCCACGCCTGCTGCCCAGGGTCTCCATGATGATGCCGATGAAATTTTCGGGGACGTCGATAACCAGGCGTTCCAGCGGTTCCATCTTTCTGCCATTCTCGGTGCGGACCACGATCTCCGGCTTGCCGACCATAAGCTCGAAACCTTCGCGGCGCATGGTTTCGATCAGAATGGCAAGTTGTAGTTCGCCGCGTCCCAGAACGCGGAAGGATTCGGGAGTTTCGGTGTCTTCCACGCGAATGGAAACATTGGTGAGCAATTCTTTCTGCAAACGGTCGCGAAGATCTCGCGAGGTTAAATAGCTGCCATCTTTGCCGGAGAGCGGGCTGCTGTTCACGGTAAAGATCATGGCCAAAGTGGGCTCGTCAATCAGTAAAGGCTCGAGAGGAGCGGGCGCGAGCAGGTCCGTTATGCTTTCGCCGATCTGAATACCTTCCACGCCTGCAATGGCTACAAGGTCGCCAGCTGCAACGCTGTCGGCTTCGTCGCGCTCCAAGCCTCGGAAGGTATAGAGCTTGGTGATACGCGTAGAGGTGAGCTTTCCGTCGAGCCTAAAAATTCCGACATCTTCGCCGCGCTTTAAGGTGCCGTTGAAAACGCGACCGATGGCAATGCGTCCCAGAAATTCGCTGTAGTCGAGGTTCATTACCTGAATTTGCAGAATGCCATTGGGATCGCCTGGGGGCGAAGGAATTGATTTAACAATAGTTTCAAAGAGAGGGAGCAAATCCTTGGAATCATCTCCGATTTTGCGGTGCGCCACACCATCGCGCGCATTGGTGTAAACAACAGGAAAATCGAGCTGATCTTCGGTGGCGTCCAGATCAATGAACAAATCGTAAATTTCGTCCAGCACTTCCTTGGCGCGTGCGTCGACACGGTCGATTTTGTTTAGCACAATAATCGGAGGTAGCTTGGCAGCCAGGGCTTTCTGCAGTACGTAGCGCGTTTGCGGCAATGGGCCTTCGCTGGCATCCACGAGGAGGAGCACGCCATCGACCATGCGCAGGGCGCGTTCCACTTCTCCGCCAAAGTCGCTGTGGCCGGGAGTGTCCACAATGTTGATTTTGGTGTCGTGAAAAAACAGTGCGGTGTTTTTAGCGAGAATGGTGATGCCGCGTTCGCGTTCCAGGTCGTTGGAATCCATCACGCGTTCCACCAGGGCCTCATTGGCGCGAAAAATTCCGCTTTGCCGCAGCATGGCGTCCACGAGGGTGGTCTTCCCGTGGTCAACGTGGGCGATAATGGCGATGTTGCGAATATTTTGACTCATAAAATTTTAGCGTCGAGTGGCCGCGCGGCGGCCAGTC
>DATHGV010000066.1:0-29056 GCA_035490135.1 Candidatus Methylomirabilota bacterium | reverse complement strand
CCGCTTTGGTACCGCCAACCGCTGGATGCATCAAATAGTAGAGCACCAAAAAATGGTAGTGCACCAAATTAAGAGCGTCCCCGGACAGAGAATCTGAGGCGTGGAGGAATAATGGCCACTGTGAAATCCGCATTAAATGGCAGATCACTCGAAACTGAATCGGAATCGGGAAAGACTCCGGCCGGACGCGGCACCGGTCTGTTTTTTGAGCGATTTTTCACCGATGGCAAGAACTCTCCCTTCGACCTCGTCGAATGGGAAAAACGCACCGCTCTCATCGGCAATGAAAAGGGCGTGACCATTTTCCGCCAGGAAGGTGTCGAGGTTCCCAAAAGCTGGTCGCAGACCGCCACCAACATCGTCACCAGCAAGTATTTTCACGGCAAGCCCGGCTCGCCGGAGCGCGAAGGTTCCGTGCGCCAGTTGATCGCCCGCGTGGTCAACACCATCGTGCGTTGGGGTGAAGAGGGCGGCTATTTCGCTGATGCCCAGTCTCGCGACGCTTTCCGCGATGAGCTCACTCATCTGCTTGTGGAACAGAAAATGGCTTTCAACTCTCCGGTATGGTTCAACGTCGGCGTGCAGGAAAAGCCCCAATGCTCGGCATGCTTCATCAACTCCGTCAAAGACACCATGGAATCCATCATGGGCCTGACGCGGACCGAAGGCATGCTCTTTAAGTGGGGCTCTGGAACGGGAACAAACTTCTCCAGCTTGCGCGGCAGCAAGGAAACTCTCTCAGGAGGTGGAATCGCATCTGGCCCGGTAAGTTTCATGAAGGGTTTCGATGCTTTCGCCGGCGTGATTAAGAGTGGTGGCAAAACTCGTCGCGCCGCCAAAATGGTCATTCTGAATATCGATCATCCTGACATCGTTGAGTTCATCGAATGCAAGCGCAAGGAAGAGCGCAAAGCCCACGTGCTTATCGAGCAGGGCTATGACTCGGCCATCGATGGCGATGCCTACAGTTCCATCTTTTTCCAGAACGCCAATCACTCTGTTCGCGTCACTGACGATTTCATGCGCGCTGCCGCTGAAGACAAAGATTGGTGGACCAAGAACGTCATCGACGGTCAACCAGCTGAAAAACTTCGTGCGCGCGATCTCTTATTCAGGATCGCCGATTCCACCTGGCATTGCGGCGATCCCGGCATGCAGTACGACACCACCGTAAACCGCTGGCACACCTCCAAGAACACTGCGCGTATCAACGCTTCCAATCCTTGCAGCGAATATATGTTTTTGGACGATACCGCCTGCAATCTGGCCTCGCTGAATCTCATGAAGTTCGTCAATTCCGGCGGCCAGTTTGATGTTTCGGCCTTCAAACACGCCGTCGACATCACCATCACCGCGCAAGAAATCCTAGTGGACAACGCCAGCTACCCGACACCGCAAATCGCCGAAAATTCTCACAATTTCCGTCCCCTCGGCTTGGGCTACGCCAACCTGGGCGCGCTGCTGATGTCCATGGCCCTGCCCTATGACTCCGACGAAGGACGCGATGTTGCCGGTACCATCACCGCCCTCATGTCCGGCGAAGCTTACGCGCAATCCTCCCGTGTGGCCGAAGCCATGGGTCCTTTCCCTGGTTACCCCGTAAATGGCGAGCCCATGCTGGATGTAATCAGCATGCATCGAGACGCCATGCGCGGAATCAAACGCGAGCATGTCCAGCCTGAGCTTTACACCGCTGCCCAGGAATCCTGGAATACCGCGCTTTCGTACGGTGAAAAGTTTGGCTTCAAGAACGCCCAGGTCACCGTTCTGGCTCCCACAGGCACTATTGGCTTCATGATGGATTGCGACACCACCGGCATTGAGCCGGATCTTGCGCTCGTAAAATACAAAAAACTGGTCGGCGGTGGCTTGATCAAGATCGTCAACAACACCGTTCCGGAAGCCTTGATGCGTCTCGGCTACACCCCCGAACAGATGAGCGAAATCGTTTCGCATATCGATCAAAACGGCAAAATCGAAGGCGCACCTCACCTGAAGCCAGAGCATCTCCCGGTTTTCGATTGCTCCCTGGCTCCTCCGAACGGTGGACGTTCCATCACTTGGACCGGCCACGTAAAGATGATGGCCGCGGCACAGCCGTTCCTTTCCGGCGCCATTTCCAAGACCATCAACATGCCCGAGGAATCCACCGTCGAAGATGTGATGGACGCTTACATTGAATCCTGGAAGCTGGGACTCAAAGCCGTAGCCATCTATCGCGACAATTCCAAACGCTCGCAGCCTCTGTCCGCTGCTGGCCAGAAGAAAGACGAAAAGAAGCCTGAAGCCGCAGCTGTGGTGGAAGCCATGCAACAGGAACTATTTGCTCGCGCGCAACGCGAAAAAATGCCCGCTGAGCGCGCCTCTGTTACTCACAAGTTCAGTGTTGGCGGACACGAAGGTTACATCACCGTCGGCATGTACGAAGACGGACGCCCTGGCGAGATCTTCATCAAGATGTCCAAGGAAGGCTCCACGCTTTCCGGGGTGATGGATGGTCTGGCGTTAACCGTTTCCATCGGGTTGCAATACGGCGTGCCGCTGAAAGTTTACGTCGATAAACTGCTGAACACCCGCTTCGAGCCTTCCGGGATCACTGCGAATCCCAAGATTCGCTTCGTCTCCAGCGTGCTCGACTACATCGCTCGCTGGCTCGGTGGTCGCTTCATCTCTGCGGATTATCTGAAGCTCAACGGCGCGGCCATTCCTGAAGCAGGTGCCAGTAGCGCAGCCGCTGGCGCCGCGCCTGTGGTAGCGCAGGCGATGGCGTCAATGCCATCCCTGCCCGCTTCCAACGCGTCGTCAAAGCCCAGCAATGCTCATGAAGGTGCGCCCACTTGTTCCGAGTGCGGCATGCTCATGGTTCCTAACGGCGCCTGCTACAAATGCGAAAACTGTGGCAGCACTAGCGGCTGCAGCTAAGCGAATTTTTGAAGTGCCCGCTGGAACAAAACGGGCTTAACGGGGTCCCTGAAGAATGAGCATTCCCCCTGTGGGATGGGAGCAGGACGCGTTCTCCGCTCCCAATCAACCGTCTCCCGCGCCGTGCTCCACTCCCGTCCCTGAATCCGACACCGCCCAGGACGACCTGTCACCCGCCTACACCGTGCACGACCCCGCGCAGGCAGCCTTGCCGTCTGCTACACGCGCCTTTCTCAACATCGTGCGCCACGGCTCCGGTCCAGCCGCCATCTACGTGCTCACCTACCGCAGGCTCGATCGCGTCGGCTCAAATCCCAAGCCCGTCCTGGCCGAAGGTTCTCGTGTCCTGATCGAATTGCTTGAGAAGCTCGGCGTAAACCTCGAACTGAAAGAAGTGCGGGGAGCCCTCAAAGATATCCACCGCCTGGGCTCCGCCAACATCCCCGACCTCTGGCTCACCGACGAGCCAATGGCCGAAAAAGGCCTGATCGAAAGCTAATCCCGAATAGCTTCAACACCACCGCATCTACGTGGCGCTCTAAATTGACCTTGTAGTTAATTTAACTAAGTGGTAAAATAGAGCATGATCGCCGCCCCACCCAATCCTCTTTACAGCCTCACCTATGTGTGTCTCACCTCGGCATTCTTGCGCAATTCCACACCTAAATAAGTTTCTTTTCATCATTTTGTGGACTCTTCCGCACTTTTTGCGCGCGCGATCGTTTGTTTTCAACACATTACAGACTCTTTTGCCGAAAACATGGGGGTAGGGGGTACAGACGAAGTCTTCGACCGGGATGGATGTCTAACAAGTACGCCAATTTCCAGAAGGGGGTGCCCCGGGTTCGCATTTGAGTTATGAACTCGGGTCTTGGGATAATTTTTTCTTCGTGCATAGAGCCGGATTTCAAGTAGAGGAAGAAATCAAGGCGACGCATTGCATTTAGGTGTGCGTCGTTATTGTATGGATTGCTATGGCGTTATCGTCGCCGCATCGGCGGACGATGCGAAGTCAATGCTCGAGGACGCATACGAAACCTAGGCGCCAGAGGTGGTGGCACATTCCGCAGAAAATCTCCACAACACGGGCAGCGTCCTTCATGCGAAGTAGCCACTGTGGCATCCGCGCGCAACCAATGTCCTCGCGCGTCGCACAGCTGGTTGATGCACTGAACCGTGAATCCCGGCAGATATTGCATCATTCCCTCCGAAACTGCGTAGCGCTGGGGCCTGTGCACCGTGTTTCGATTACGAACTGTTGTCTGACGGAATTAACTTAGAAAATATTTTTTGAATATCGCGATTGTGCGCTGGAGGCGTTCGGGTGTCAACAAAAATCGACCACTAGGTATAGTAGTAGCCTTCCATTTGTGGAAAAACAGTGAATTTGGGTTTAACGAGAAGATGGTAGAGAGTTTTCCATTTTGGAAAACGGGGCTTACGGTTTTGTTGGATTCGTGCTTTGATCCACAGGTGCTTGCGGCCGGGCTGCTGCCTTACCACGCTTTTTCTTTTGCGCCTCTTCCAACGCCGCCAGGCGCGTCTTTATGCGGTCTATTTCCCGCTGCTTATCGGTGATTTGTTGCTGTAGCGCAGCAAGCTTGGCTTTACCGGCGGTATCGTGTAGGTAATCGGGATTGGAGTAGAAGGTATCCTGTTGCAATGCCAGATCCCGTCGTGCAAGATCGGCATCTTTTTCCGCATCGGCAATGGTGTCTTTTAGCCTGGCAATCTCTGGATCGTCAGAAGCAGCCGGTTCCGTCGCGGGATCCGGCGGCGTGGAAGGCGTGGCGGCTGCATCGGCCACTGCATCAGGACTGGGCCGCTGAGTTTCCAACTCTGCAGGAGCTCCCACGTTCAATCCTTGCGCCCCGGGTTTTATGTTTTCCTTATCTAGATCATCGTCGGTGATGACCTTGGAAGGTTTGCTAGAGTTTTTCGCCGCTTGGCGCGATTTCCGAGCAGCCTCCGCGATGGATTGGGTTTGCGCGTCAGACGACTGCTGGTCCTGGGATTGCCCCTTCGGCGAAGCCTCCGGGCACACAATCATCGCCGCAAACAGCGCCGCCGGCAGAACCATTACTAACTTGGGGTGGAACGGAGCGAAGACTCGACCTGACATTTCGTCACCTCGTGCCAAATGCAAATACCCGAAGCTCCAAGATAACTCTAACTCCGGCGTGCCGCCACTGTGCCGCGGTCGGTAACGTGCGCATAGGTAACGACGGCCAAGCCCGAAGCTCGAGGTGGGAGCACGAGCTCCCGATTGGCGTTTTGCAGTTGCTATTGGGAAGAACGGCGTATCCGCTAAACGCCATACTCGCTGAAACGGCGCACTTGCAGTGGGAAAATCGGAGATACTGAAGAAGCTCTAACAACGCGGAGAGCACGGTTGAAACGGTCCATAGGATTCTTAACATTTTTGATACTCGCATGCACTGCAAAACGGCTGTCCGCTCAAGAACCATCGCCAGCGGAGACAGCTCACTACGGACGAGCCGTACGGTCACAATCCTCGAAGACCACTATTCTGCCAATTGAGCATCGTTTTTGGGGCAAGGAAAACGATTTGTTATTCGCTGGCGTTGCTGCGGCCCGTACTCTGGACTATTTCTCTACGCTGAACATGCGCCGCCGCGGCCGCCAGGAAATATTTTTGACCAACGATGCCGTCGATAATCACGCCGGGTTTGCGTTCATCGAGGTAGGTGCCACCGGTGTCTCCATCGGTGCCTCCTATATTTTTCATCGTTACGGACACCACAAACTGGAACGCTGGACCTCCATCGTTCACATCGGACTGGCGACTACCGGCGCGGCGCGCAATTATTCTTTGAAGACCGCTCACCGAGGAATCGTGGTCACACAACCGTAGTTTGAACTTCTTGGAGACTTTGCCCCTATCAGAAACAATGCTCGTTACGCTTCGTCGTTTTCGGGCGTCTAATGTTTTGGCACTGTTGCGCAACTGCTTAGCCTGCGGCATACTCGCCGCGCATTTCAGGGGACTTCTTGCTCGGGCTTCAGGTTAAAATCCCGCCAGGTCGTATGAGAAGGTGTGGCTCTACTCACCGTTTTATCTGTATTCTGGCCTTGTTTTCTTGTTTTGCCGCGCCTCACCTCTGTGCGCAAAACATAGACCGCGTCAATTCCTCCGCGTCAGCTGCTCAAACTTTGCCATCAAATCCGAATGCTGCGCCTAACAGCTCACAGCCCCCCTCTCCCACACAGGCCGAAACAGATCAATACCGGCTTTCCAGGGAGCGCTACCAAAAAGCCGTTTCGTATTCTCGTGCCGGCTACATTCTGTATTTCATTTCCTATTTTGTAAGCCTGACCGTACTCCTGTTGATTTTGCGGCTGGGTGTTGCTGCCAAATTCCGCGACATTGCGGAAACTGTCAGTGAAAAGAAGTGGATTCAGTGCCTGATTTTTGTGCCATTGCTAATCTTGCTTACAGATTTGTTTGAATTGCCGGTCCGCGTTTATTGGCATGCGCTGAGCTTGCGCTACCAGCAATCCATTCAACATTGGGGCTCCTGGATTGTGGACTGGGCTAAAGAAGAGGCGCTAAGCGTTGGTCTGGCTGCGTTGCTGGTTTTCGTTTTGATCCTCGCAATGCGAAAAAGTCCCCGGCGCTGGTGGTTTTATTTTTGGCTCGCGGCACTCCCAATTTTGCTGTTCTTCTTTTTCATCAGCCCATGGTTCATCGATCCGCTATTTAATCATTTTGAGCCGCTTGAGAAGGAGCACCCGCAGCTGGTGACCTCCATCGAAGCGCTTACGCGACGAGCAGGCGCCCCGATTCCTCGGGATCGCATGTTTCTAATGAAAGCCAGCGAGAAAACTAATCAGATAAATGCGTACGTCGCTGGCATCGGCGCATCAAAGCGCGTGGTTATCTGGGACACCACTATTCAGAAAACGTCTACCGACGAAGCGCTATTCATCCTCGGGCACGAACTGGGGCACTACGTACTCGGTCACATTGCGACTGGATTCCTGTTTTTCGCAGTGTCCTTGCTGCTTGCGTTGTATGTCATGTATCGCGCGCTGCATTGGTCCCTCGATCGCTGCGGCAATGACTGGAAAATTCATGGACCCGAAGACTGGGCGGCTATCGCCGTGCTCTTATTGTGGCTGGAGGTTCTGTCATTTATTTCTTCACCAATCGTGAATGGCTTCAGCCGCATGCAGGAACATGCCGCCGATGTTTACGGCCTGGAAGTAATTCACGGCCTGGTGCCCAACTCTGAAGAAGTAGCTGCGCATGGTTTTCAGGTCCTGGGCGAACTAGATCTCTCGGATCCAAATCCTCCCGCGTTTATCACCTTCTGGCTTTACAGCCATCCGCCGCTGGCGGAGCGGCTGGTATTTGCGCACGGGTACGATCCGTGGTCCAAAGGCAAGCCTCCCAAGTATGTGAAATAATATTGGCTGGGACTAAATTTCCAGCGCCGCCGTGCCAGTATGGCGTAGCGAGCTGAGCATCGTGCACGAGTTATTTTTTCTTGATGGCGCACGTGCGAGTGCTTACTTAACTTCGCGCGTCTAAGTGTAAGTGCAAGACCCACGAAATGATTCGGTGATCACCATGGAGCAAGAGAGGCCCGAAGAAACGCCATCCACCCAGCCATCCCACGACGCTTCCAGCACTTCCTCCAATGAACTGAGCAAAATATTTTCTAATGCGCAAGGCCTGCGTGCTGGCTGGCGCTTGCTCTTGTATGTGGTGATAACCGCCGGATTTTTCCTGGGTTTGAAATTGTTGTTGATGCAATTCTATCGATCCATCCCGGACAAGTTTTCGTTTGAGAGCACCTTATTTTCGGAGATGATCGGTTTTATTTCCGCATTCGGCGCGGCTAGAGTGATGTCCTTCCTCGAACATCGTCCGGTGGGATGCTACGGCTTACCGGTGCAGCAGGCATTCGGAAAGCTTTTCTGGCAGGGAGCTCTGCTCGGCTTCCTCGAAATCAGTGCGGTTATCGGACTGCTTTACACGGTTGGGGGATATTCCTTTGGCCCGCTGGCATTGCACGGTGCACAAACAATTCATTGGGGCGTTTTATGGCTCCTCTGTTTAACATTCGTCGGATTATTCGAGGAGTTTCTGTTCCGTGGCTACAGTTTATTTACGCTAAGCTCCGGCGTAGATTTCTGGCCTGCTGCAATTTTGCTATCGATGCTATTTGCGGCTGTGCATTTGCAAAATAGCGGCGAGGGACCCGTGGGTGTGGCGGGCGTATTTGTTGTGGGCTTATTGTGGTGCTTTACGGTGCGTCGGACTGGCAGTCTGTGGTTCGCGGTCGGGATGCACGCGGCTTTCGATTTCGGCGAGACTTTTTTGTATTCCGTTCCAGACAGCGGCATGGTTTTGCCGGGACATCTGTCCGACGCCACGCTGCATGGCCCGGCGTGGCTTACTGGCGGCACCGTTGGTCCCGAAGCAAGTGTTTTCGATTTTGTGCTGCTATTTATTTTCTTTTACGTGATTCACCGGCTATATCCGTCGAAGAAAATCCCGCAGCAGGGCACCACCAGTGTTTACCGCACTAATTCCGAAGCAAATACTAATTTCACTCCCTGAGTTTTGGCCTGCGGCAGCATTTCTTTCAGAGCTTCCAGCGTCGATGGATGAGCATGTCCGATGGCAATGGCATCTTTTTTCCTGGCGGCGCCGGCGATAGCGATCTCAATCTGTTTGCGGACAGCCGATACATCCTCCACGTTGTCCAGGAAAGGCACGTTACGGAATGCCGCGCGCACACCAAATCGTTGCGCGGTATCGTAGGCGACCGTCGCCGCGCTCGTGCGGCTATCTACATAAAAGAGTTTGTGCTCCTTCAACACCAGCATTAATTCAGCCATCAATTTTTTATCCGCCGTGGATGCCGACCCTTGATGATTGTTAACGCCAATTACTCCGGGAACCTCATTAAGAAATTGTGACACCAACCTGGAAATGTCCGCGCGAGACATGCCTCCATGAAGCTCTTGCGCCTCCGGGTGCTCTCTTGCGCGGGATTGCATCGGGAGATGCAGCATTACCTGGTCACCACGCTGCTGCGCCTGCTGCGCAATTTCAAGGGAATGAGCGTGGTTGGGCAAAACTGAAATCGTCAAAGGATACGGCATGGCAAAAACGGCCTGGGCCGCAGCGTTATCGTTGCCCAAGTCGTCGAGAATAATCGCAAGGCGCGGAGCTCGGTTATCACTTGTCGCCGGGGCGGACTCGGAGTCACGCGACACATCTGTGCTTCCGGCAAAGTGGATATGAACGGTGTGGGTGATCACCCCAGCGCGGCGATAACTAATATAAATCGCATCGCCACTTTCCGTTTGATCTGGCGTTAGACCATGCGCGGTGGCGATGCCATTGAGTTCGTTAATCAAACGCGACACCGACGCCGGATAATCCTTCCCATGGCGCTTGATAAAAATATGTATCTCCACCAGATCGGATGAATTTGCGACTTTGTCAAATGCGCCCACCTCCCCATGCACCTCGGAGCCTCGCGGCGCCGCGGAATTCGCCGCGAACACGAATTCCCGCGTGATGCGGTGGATGTCTTCCTCGGTCAGCCGCTTTTGCCGGCCGCGATGGCAACCGGTTGCGCAAGCAATGAAGATACCAACGAAGGCAAGGATTCTAAGGAATGAAAAACGAGTTGGAAAACTGCAATTGTCTAAGGAACTTGGTAACACCGAAGACTAGGCGGCTTTCTTTATCGGCGCCTTTACGAGTTCAAGCGCCTTGCGGTAGATGGGATCTTCCGGCGAAAGTGGGCGCGGTCCTTGCGGAAGCTCTTTATTGGGCGTGGCATCCGGCGCTGAATCGTCGACGTCGGAATCATCCTCCACGTTGGCATGGACGACTTCCGTGGGCGTGACTCCTTCTTCAAGAATCGCTTTCCCACTCGGATTGTAATAATTCGCGGTCGTCAGGATTAACGCTGAGCCGTCATCGAGAGTAATTAATTTCTGTTCTGAAGCCAGGCCGAAGGTGCGTTCACCCACCACCTCTCCACGGTGATTCGCTTCAATCGCGGAGGCCAGCACCTCCGCGGCGCCCGACGTTGTAGCATCAATTAAGACCGAAACGCGGCCTTTCCACACGACCTGCTTTGGTTCGGCAGAAAATGTTTGTGAGGAGACGGTCTGCCCGCGCAGCGTCGCCAAGGTGCCGGACGGCACAAAAAGTCGAGTCACAGAAATTGCCTCGGAAACCGGGCCACGGCCACACTCGCGTAAATCCAGAATGACGTTGTGAATGCCCTGCTTTTCAGCTTCAATCAATCGAGCGCGCACTTCTTCAGCGCGCCCGGGATCGAGCGACGTCAGGCGCAACGCCAGTATGTCCGGATCGGCTTTCTGACTTGTGATTTTCACCGCCGTCAGCTTCTCGCGAACCACATCCACGTCGTCCGGGGTCGCCTTACCACGCCGGATTACGGCTACTTTCACTCCACTGCCAGCTGGTCCAGTGAGCAGATTCATGGCCTGGCCTACGGACATATCGCGAGTCGTGAAACCGCCAATGGATTCGAAAATATCGCCGCTGTGAATTCCGGCCTTCGCGCCTGCGCTGTCCGGCAGCACGGAAATTACGATGATATAGCCAAAGCGTTTGCTCAAGGTGATGCCGCTATCTCCCGTGCTGGAACTCTGAATTTTCTTCTTGTATTCGTCGTATTCGCGGGGAGTCAGGTAACTGGATTGCGTGTCGAGAGATTCGAGCAGGCCGTGTAGCGAACCGGCGGTAACCGTGTGCATGTTCGGTTCGTCAACGTAATCCTGCTGGATCTTCTGCAAGACCTCGCCAAACACGGTAAGCGACTTGTAGGCTTTATCGTCTGGAGTGCGCCCCAGGACGTGGCCAATTCCGGCATAACAAAATATCGCTACCGATACGCAAATCAGGCCAACACGCGCCGCTCGATTCATTGATCCACCTATCTGAAAACTCTCAAAAGTATAACACTGCTTTATGGTGGGACGCGCCGCACCGCAGAAAGGAAGCCTTGGCGGCAGTGTGAGCCAAGGGCCGGTAAAGCTCAAAAAGACACGAACAGACACGGGGAGCGTGGATTTTGATGCAATTTAACCACACCATGTCATTTGTTCACGGTGCTTTTATGAGCTAACTCATTCAAAACAAGCCACAAATTTGACATCTATTGGCCTGCAACCTGCTATTCTATTTATGCCCAATGTTCCAAACCACTATAGCGTCCCCTACCAGCACGGAAGGAGTTGGCCTTCACACCGGCGTGTACGGTCACCTGACCTTGTCTCCCGCTCCCGCGGAGACCGGGATCGTTTTTCGGCGCATCGATCTCGACAACTTTCCCATCGAAGCCCAGGGCCACAACGTTGCACGCGTAAGTTACGCCACCAGTTTGATGAAACAAGGCGTATTGCTCTCTACCACGGAGCATCTGCTCGCGGCCATCTATTCCTGCGGCATCGACAACATTTTTATCGATATCGACTCCATCGAGATTCCGATACTGGATGGCTCCGCCGAACCCTTTATGCAGATGCTGGAACGTAGTGGTTTACGGAGATTACGCCGTCGACGGCGGTTTTTGAAGGTTTTGAAGCCGTTGGAGGTCGTTGAAGGCGATAGACGGATCGGCATTTATCCCGCGGACGATTTTCGCGTGTGTTGTTATGTGGATTTTCCGCATCCGCTGGTTGGCAGGCAGCAATTCGAGATCACCGTCAACGCCGAAAGTTTTCGGCAATTGCTGGCTCGCGCGCGAACGTTTTGCTTTGAGCGAGATATTCAACCACTGAGGGCCATGGGCCTGATTCGTGGAGGCTCGCTTGAAAATGCCATCGTCCTGACGGAGTGCGGTGTTATGAATGGTCCGTTGCGTTTCCCGGATGAGTTCAGCCGGCACAAAGCTTTGGACCTGATCGGCGATTTGGCGCTGGTGGGATTGCCACTGCTTGCGCGGGTGGAAGCTCATAAAGCCGGTCATGCGCTGCATACCCAGCTTGTGGGACGGCTGCTTGCTGATCCTTCGCTCTGGACTATAACTACTGCCGAGGCTTCGGTGAGCGAAATGGAGTTAACCGGTCCGCTGACTGGGCCGTCCGTTTCCGCCGCCGATTAGTAAACTGATTAGTGTTTCGCTGCCAAAGTTGTCTTGCTGCGTTGCGAAATTCTGCGCGCTCCCACAAACTGAACCTGGACCCCTCATGAAAAACAATGATCTTGCCGTAGTCATCCTCGCCGCGGGCAAAGGTACACGCCTCAAATCGAGCCTTGCCAAAGTACTGCACCGCGCCGGCGGGCGAACCCTGGTGGAGCAAGTGATTCGCGCATGTGCGCCGTCGGGCGCCAAGAAGACGATCGTGGTGGTCGGGCACCAGAGCGAAGTAGTCGCGGCGACGATCGAGCCGCTTGGCGCAACGACAGTGCTGCAACAGCCGCAACACGGCACCGGCCACGCCATGCAAGTGGCTCGCCGCGCATTAGGAAACTCTAAATTTGCGATTGTGCTTCCCGGCGATGCGCCCTTGGTTCGACCCGAAACGCTGAAAGCTTTGCTTGCAACTCATCGATCGGCCAATGCCGCCGCGACGGTGCTGACGGCGGTGGTCGCGGATCCACGAGGCTACGGGAGAATTCTGCGAAAATCGGACACGGCCATCTCGGCGATCGTGGAGGAATCTCAACTGAGCGGCGATCAGGCGGAGATCAATGAAATTAATTCTGCTATTTATTGTTTCACGTTGGCAAAACTGTGGCCGGCCCTTGCGCAGGTGAAGCCCCACAACAAGCATCGCGAAATATATTTGACGGACGCTGTTGCGGTTTTGGCCGCCAAGGGCGATATCGTCGTCGCCCAGGTGGCAGCGGATTCACGCGAGGTTCTCGGCTGCAATACGCGTGCAGATCTCGCCGAAGTGGATCGCATATTTCGCGATTGGAAGCGGCTGGCGCTGATGAATTCAGGAGTCACCATCCAACTCCCAGAAACGGTTTTGATCGATCCAGACGTGATCGCTGGTGAAGACACTGTGATTGAGCCCGGCGTTCAGTTGCTGGGCAAAACAAAAATCGGCGCGCGTTGCATTGTTCGCGCGGGCAGCGTTTTAAGTGATGCGATTCTTGCTGACGATGTTGTCGTTGAGGCACATAGCCTGGTCGCGGATAGCCGGTTGGATGCCGGGGTGATCGTTGGGCCGTTTGCACGCTTGCGCGGGGGCAATCATCTGAAAGCTGGCGTGCGGGTGGGGAATTTCGTAGAGCTGAAAAAAAGCATTCTTGGTGAAGGCACCAAAGCGATGCATCTCACGTATCTTGGCGATGCGAAGATCGGCTCCAAAACGAATATCGGGGCAGGCACCATCACCTGCAATTACGACGGTTTTCACAAGCATCCCACCACCATCGGGAATAAAGTGTTTATCGGAAGTGATTCCGCGTTGGTGGCTCCGGTACGCGTGGGAGATGGCGCGTTCATTGCCGCCGGCTCGACCATCACGGAAAATGTTCCGGCGGATGGGTTGGGAATTGCTCGGGGCCGCCAGATGAACAAGATTGGCTGGGCATCGAAAAAACGGCGCGAGCTGGCGTCCGCTTCGGGCGATAAAAAAGTCACTGGAAAAAAATCGCGCCGTAAAGGCAAAAAGCGAAGACGCTGAGGAATTCCGCCTGCTCGTGGCTGCTCTGTACGCGCTGTGTTAAAATAATGGTTCCTGCAACGTCACCTGGAGCCGCCAGCGCATGAAATTTGGAGTCGTCGTCTTTCCCGGATCCAATTGCGACCACGACGCGTTCTACGCCATAAGCAATGTCCTCCATCAGCCGGTTGAGTTCATCTGGCATCAATCTGAAGATTTAGCGAATTGCGATGCGGTCATTTTGCCGGGAGGATTTGCTCATGGCGATTATCTTCGCACCGGCGCGCTTGCACGATTTTCTCCGGTGATGAAGTCAGTGAAAACTTTTGCAAAGAGCGGCGGTTTAGTGCTTGGGATTTGTAATGGCTTTCAGATTCTCCTGGAAGCGAGTCTTCTTCCTGGCGCGGTCATGCGCAATATCGGGTTGAGATATATTTGCCGGCATATTCACATTCGTGTGGAGAACACCGCTACGCCATTTACGCAGACCGCCACGCAGGGGCAAATTCTTAAAATACCGATCGCCCACAACGATGGAAATTACACCGCTGATCCACAGACGCTAGCGGAATTACAAAAAAACGAGCAAATCGTTTTTCGCTATACCAGTACTGACGGTAAAGATGATGCCGCGGGTAATCCCAACGGCTCCATGGAGAATATTGCCGGCATTTGCAATCGCGAGCGCAATGTTACCGGCTTGATGCCGCACCCGGAACGGGCTGTTGAATCCGCTCTAGATTCCGCGGATGGGCTGGTGATTTTTCGTTCGATGGTCGAATCTTTGGTGACGTCCGCAAAGGCCAGCGCTTAAGATTGATTTGAGAAATTATTTTTGTGATTTCGAATTTGATCGAATTCTCCCCATGATTTCTAGGTAGGAAAATTGGCGACGGCAAGCGCGGAAATTAAAGTTACGGCGGAAATCGCCGCGGAGCATGGCCTATCGGCTCCTGAATATGCGCGCGTGCAGCAAATCCTCGGGCGCGATCCTAACATTACCGAGCTGGGCATTTTCAGCGTGATGTGGAGCGAGCACTGCTCTTATAAATCCAGCAAAGTCCATTTAAAACGCCTGCCGGTGCGGGGGAAGCTTGTCGTTCAGGGACCCGGTGAAAATGCAGGAGTGGTGGATATCGGCGACGGGTTAGTCGCGGCGTTCAAGATCGAATCGCACAATCATCCTAGTTTTGTGGAGCCGTTTCAGGGAGCTACTACCGGCGTTGGCGGGATTTTGCGCGACATTTTTACCATGGGCGCTCGCCCTATTGCGGTGCTTGATTCTTTGCGCTTCGGGCCGATCACGGCCGACAAGTCAGCGCCTGGGGTCTCGCCCGAAACGATTGCGAAGAATCGCCGCATTCTCGATGGTGTGATTCGCGGAATCGCTAATTACGGAAATTCTTTTGGTGTGCCCACTATCGGCGGAGAAGTTTGTTTTGAACCTTGCTACTCGCAAAACCCTCTGGTGAACGCGCTGGCGCTGGGGATCGCCAAGAAAGAAGATTTGTTTTTTGCCAAGGCGCGCGGTACTGGAAATCCGGTGATTTATGTCGGCGCAAAAACCGGCAGGGACGGAATTCATGGCGCATCGCTGCTCGCGTCCGCGGAGTTCACTGAGGAATCGCAACAAAAGCGTCCCAACGTTCAGGTGGGCGATCCTTTTGTGGAAAAACTACTGCTCGAAGCATGCCTGGAAGCCATGACCACCGGCGCGGTCGTTGCCATACAGGATATGGGCGCGGCGGGCTTGACGTGCTCCACCACAGAAATGGCTTCGCGCGGCGGCACTGGTATTGAGATTGAGCTTGCGCGCGTGCCGCAGCGAGAAAGCGGTATGACTCCTTACGAGATAATGCTGAGCGAATCGCAGGAGCGCATGCTGCTGGTAGCTGAGAAGGGCCGCGAACCCGAAGTTTTGCAAGTTTTCAAGAAGTGGGGCCTCGACGCCGTGGTGGTTGGAGAAGTTGCCGATGGCGGGCTCTTGCGCGTTAGAGATCACGGCGTAGTCGTTGCGGAAATTCCGGCCCATCCGCTCGCTGAAGAAGGCCCGCTGTATCAGCGGCCGATGGCCAGGCCTCTTCAGAAAGAAGAATCGGCGGCAGATTGGTTCGTATTTGCCCCGGAAAAGAAAAATCTTACCAACAATTTTAAGCGGCTCCTCGCATCGCCGGCAATTTCTTCCAAACGTTGGATCACCGAACAATACGACACCATGGTGCGGACGAATACACTCGCAGTGCCGGGTGCCGGCGATGCCGCTGTGGTTCGTATAAAAGGAACGAAGCGCGCATTGGCGCTGGCGACTGACGGAAATGGCCGCTGGTGTCAGTTAAACCCGCGGCTGGGCGCCATGCACGCGGTGGCTGAAGCGGTACGCAACGTGGCGTGTTCGGGGGCGAAACCCATCGCTGCTACGAATTGTCTGAATTTTGGCAGTCCCGAGAAGCCGGAAGTGATGTGGCAATTCAGCGAAGCGATTGACGGACTCGCCGCCGCTTGCAATGAACTAGAAACTCCGATTACTGGCGGAAACGTGAGCTTCTACAATGAAACTTTGGGCAGCTCAATTTATCCCACGCCGGTGATCGGAATTTTAGGGGTGATTGAAGACGCGACGAATGTTTTGAAGATGGCGTTTTGCGATGACCGGGACATTGTGGTTTTGCTTGATGGCATGGGCGTGCCAGGCGATTCGTCAGCCGATATCAATTCAAAAGCTTCGGATTCCCAACTTGCGCGAGAATTTTCCTCTTCCGAATATTCCAAGACTGTTGGCGGTATCGTCGTGGGCGAGCCGCCAACCATCGATCTTCGCGCCGAGAAGCGTCTGCAACAATGCATGGTTGCGCTGGCTGCGTCGCGCACAATCCAATCTGCTCATGACATCAGCGATGGAGGGCTGGCCGTCACCTTGGCCGAATCTTGTTTTGCCTCCGCGCCTGCGCGGAGAGCTGGCGACACTCTTGGCGCAAACATAAAAATAGAAGACGGCACTCCCGCGGAATCCGCTGTATTTGGAGAACGCGGGGCTCGCGCGGTAGTTTCCGTTTCGCCTCCTTCGCTAAATGCCGTCCTGCAAATGGCGCAAAAATTCGGTGTTAGCGCCGCACAAATCGGTAAAGTTATCGCTAACGGCATTTTCAGCATCGAACTCAATGGAAGTGCCATAATCGAAGAGTCCGTTGAAACACTTCGCGATATCTGGGCCCATTCGCTGGAGCGCGCACTCAAACAATGAATCCTAAGCTGGCCTACGCCGACGATCAGTTCCACGACGAATGCGGAGTATTCGGCGTCTTTGGCCATTCTGAAGCCGCCAACCTGACGTATCTCGGTTTGTATGCTTTGCAGCATCGCGGCCAGGAATCCGCCGGGATAGTTTCCAGCGACGGGCAGGAATTGCATCTTCACCGCGCAATGGGCAAGGTCGAAGAAATTTTTCAGCCGTCAGTGCTGGCAAAACTTCCAGGGACTGCGGCGATCGGTCACGCGCGGTACTCCACCGCCGGCGACAAAGCTTTGCTCAACGCGCAGCCCATCATGATCGATTGCAACAAGGGCAAAGTTGCGCTGGGCCACAACGGCAACCTCACCAACGCCGCGGAATGGCGCCGCAAGCTCGAACATCGCGGCTCCATCTTTCAGACCAACAGCGACACGGAAGTGATCGTGCATCTGATCGCCCGATCGCCGGCGCGTAATTTGTCCGGTGCGATTGGCGACGCGCTCAACCAGGTCGAAGGCGCGTACTCGCTGCTGTTGCTGACGACTGACGAGTTGTACGCGGTGCGCGACCCACGCGGCTTTCGGCCCCTGGTGTTAGGCAGACTACCTGCAACGGAAACTGCCGGCGAAGCGTGGATGGTGGCTTCCGAAACTTGCGCGTTTGATCTTCTCAACGCTCAATACATTCGCGAAGTCGAGCCTGGAGAAATGGTGCGCATTTCCAAGTCCGGCCTCGAGTCCATTCGCTTTGCGCCGCCCAAGCAGCAACAACACTGCGTATTTGAACACGTATATTTTTCGCGCCCGGACAGCATTATTTTTGGCCGCTCGGTAAACGAGAGCCGTGAAGCTCTCGGCAGGCTGCTGGCCCAGGAACACCCCGCCGACGCTGACATTGTCGTCCCTGTGCCCGACTCCGGCGTTCCCGCTGCAGTCGGTTACGCGCTCGAGTCTAAAATTCCTTTCCGCATGGGGCTGATTCGCAATCATTACATCGGCCGGACCTTCATCGAACCTTCGCAGGCCATCCGCAATTTTGGCGTGAAGCTGAAACTTAATCCTGTGCGGGGATTGATCGAAGGCAAACGGGTAGTGCTGGTGGACGACTCCATCGTTCGCGGCACCACCAGCCGTAAGATCGTGCGAATGGTGCGCGAGGCGGGCGCGAAGGAAGTGCACGTGCGCATCAGTTGTCCTCCCACGATTTCGCCGTGTTACTACGGCGTGGACACCCCGACGCGCGAGGAATTGATCGCCTCTTCCAATTCGCCGGAACAAATTCGCAAATTTCTTGGCGCCGATTCTCTCGGTTACATCTCAATGGCGGGGCTGCTCCAGGCCGTGGACGACAAGGAAGGAAAGTTTTGCACCTCCTGTTACACCGGCGTTTACCCGACGGATCTCGTGCAACTGCAAGTCCGCGCGGGTAAAGCAGGGACCGGCAACGGCGTGGTCGGCGACCTGAACGGAAATTCCGCTGATGAACTCGCAATAGAAAGGCGTGTGGTGGTGGAAAGTGAAGGCTGAAAGCGACAAGAAACAAGAAGTGACGCACGTGCCAGTGGGCACAAAAATTCAGCGCGAGATTATCGCGTGGTTTTGGGTCGGCCTGGCATTTCTGCTGATTAATGGAACGATTGGACAGGCCCGCGTAATTCCGTCGGGCTCTATGGAAAATACTTTGCTGATCGGCGACCACCTGATCATGAGCCGCATCGGCTACGATGCCGGAGTTCCGTTCACAAGCTGGCATGTGCCGCTATGGCGCAATCCGAAACGCCAGCAGGTAATTATTTTTAAACCGCCTTTCGCGCCGGATACGCCGGATTATGTGAAGCGCGTGATCGGCCTGCCGGGCGATAGTGTGGATATCCACGATGGAGCTGTGTGGGTCAACGGACAAAAGCTCACCGAGCCGTATGCTGTCGGAGCTAGCGAGCCCTATGAGCTGCACACACCGTATAAGGTTTCCGACAATTGTTATTTTGTGATGGGCGACAACCGCGGCAACTCTTACGACAGCCGCTTCTGGGGCTGCGTTCCGCGCAAGGATATTATCGGGACGCCGGTAATGATTTATATGTCGTTGGATGCGCCCTCGGATGCCTGGGAGCCGGGCCAGATTCGGGAGCGTTTTTTTGCGTATGCCAACGCTATCCTTCATCCCGGTAGCGTGCGATGGCGAAGATTGTTTCATATATTTTAATTGCGGGAATTCCTTTCGTGGTGAGATTTCCGCTGTATCCTCCGCAGCTGTAATCGCGTCAAACCCCATTACCGCGTTTGCTAGTGGGTCTTAAGTTTTGCATCAAGCTTCATCCGAATATTACGAATTGCAGATAAGGCTTTCATGAAATACGCGGATGCGGGAGTGGACATCGCGGTAGCGGACGACGCCAAGCAAAGGATTCGCCACCACGCCAGCCGTACCTTCACACCCGGTGTTCTGGGGGGCATCGGCGGATTTGGCGGCCTCTTCGCGCTGGACACGAAAAAATGGAAAGAGCCCATCCTGGTTTCCAGCGCCGACGGCGTGGGAACAAAATTGAAAGTCGCCATGGCCATGGGTGTGCACTCCACCGTCGGCGGCGACCTCGTGAATCACTGCATTAACGACATCCTGGTGCAGGGTGCTGAGCCGCTTTTTTTTCTCGATTATCTGGCGATGGGTAAGCTCGAACCGACCGTTGTGGAGCAACTTGTCGATGGCATGAGCCGCGCGTGCCGCAAGGCTGGCTGCGCATTAATCGGAGGAGAAACTGCGGAGATGCCGGGATTTTATCCTGCCGGCGAATATGATGTGGCGGGCTTCATCGTGGGCGTCGTTGAGCGCAAGAACATGCTCAACGGAAAAGCGGTGAGGCCTGGCGACGCTTTGATTGCGTTGCCGTCGTCGGGTCTGCACACCAATGGATATTCTCTGGCGCGCAAATTGGTATTCGAAGTCGCGAAACTCAGGCCGGACACTTACGTCGCGGAGGTGGGAAATAAGATTGGCGCGGAATTGCTGAAGCCGCATTTGTGTTACGCACCGGCGCTCAGAAATATCGTTGCGCGCGGAGGCGTTTCGGCGCTTGCGCATATTACCGGCGGCGGAATTCCTGGGAATCTTCCGCGTGTGCTGCCCAGCGGCGTCAAGGCGCAGATCGATCTGGCGTCCTGGCCAGTGCCGCCGATCTTTAAGTATCTGGCCAAGATTGGAAAAATCGACGGCGACGAGCTTCTGCATTCTTTCAATATGGGTGTGGGCATGATCCTGGTGGTGCCGCCTGCGCAGGTGAAATTTGTGGAAGGCGATCTAAAAAAGCGCCGTGAGAAGTTTTTTCGGATCGGCCGGATTGAACGCAGCGACTCCGGCAAGGCTCGCGTGGCCTATTCAGGCGCGCTCGCCCTGTAAGGCGGGGCGCCTGTTCATTTTATTCTCCACCCAACGCGTCTTGAGATATTTTGCCGACGTGAATGATTGTGCTAACGTTTTCCGTTCATGAAAAAACGCATAGGCGTGTTGCTGAGCGGCCGCGGCTCGAACTTTGAAGCGCTTGCGGATAGCGTGGCCGCGGGTCGTATTCCAGACGCGCACATCGCTATCGTTATCGCCAATCGCGAAGGCACGCAGGGAATTGAGCGTGCCAATGCGCGAGGGATCGCGACGAAAGCCCTCCCTTCGCGAGGGCTTGAGCGTGAAGCGTACGATCGCCAGGTCGTCTCCGTTTTGCGCGAACAGCAGGTTGATTTGGTCTGCCTGGCCGGTTATATGCGCTTGTTGTCACCCTACTTCATTCAATGTTTTCCGCAGCGCATCTTGAATATTCATCCTTCATTGCTGCCTTCTTTTCCGGGGTTGGAATCACAGCGGCAGGCGCTCGAATATGGCGTGAAATTTGCCGGCTGCACGGTGCATTTTGTGGATGAAAATCTGGATGCCGGACCGATTATTCTTCAGGCTGTCGTACCGGTGCTGGACACCGATACATCCGATGCGCTATCTGAAAAGATTTTGCGCGAAGAACATCGCATCTATTCGGAGGCGGTAAAAATTATTCTGGATGGCCGATTCAAAATTGAAGGCCGGCGCGTAATTCAATTGGCTAACCAGGCCGCTCACCGGTGAGCTTGCGCAAGAATCGATGACTACTACAACCTTCAAACCTGTCGCTGAACAACTCGCTTATCTAAAAAAGGGCAGCGCGGAAATTATTCGCGAAGCGGAGCTGCAGACCAAGCTTGAAAAGTCCGCTAAAACCGGTAAGCCTCTGCGCGTGAAGCTCGGCGTCGATCCTACAGCGCCGGACATTCATCTCGGCCACACCGTGGTAATCCGAAAATTGAAACATTTTCAGGAAATGGGACACACCGCGGTTTTTCTGATCGGCGATTTCACTGCCATGGTCGGTGACCCCACCGGCCAGTCCGAAACGCGCCCGCCGCTCACTCGCGAGCAAGTGAATGCCAACGCGGAAACGTATCTGGAGCAGGTGTTCAAGATTCTCGATCGCGGCAAAACCGAAATTCGCTATAACAGCGAGTGGCTCGATAAATTATCCAGTTACGATATCGTGCGCCTGTGCGCAAAATATCGGGTGGCTCGCATGCTGGAGCGCGAGGATTTTCATGCGCGGCTCACCAATCAGCAGCCTATCTCGATGCACGAGTTGCTTTACCCGCTGCTGGTGGCTTACGACTCGGTGGTGCTCGAATCTGACGTGGAGCTTGGTGCTACGGAGCAAAAATTCAACCTGCTGATGGGCCGCGAAATTCAGCGCGAGTACGGTCAGGAATCGCAAGTAGCCTTCACCATGCCGATTCTGGTGGGACTCGACGGCTCGCGCAAAATGTCCAAGAGTCTTGGCAATTATGTGGGCATCACCGAAGCGCCGGACCAAATCTTTGGAAAGATGATGTCCATTCCGGACGAGTTGATGTGGTCTTATTACGAACTGGTGACGGATCGCACCCCCGAAGAAATCGCCAAGCTCAAAAGCGATGTGACCAGCGGAACTACGCACCCCATGGATGTGAAGATGTTGCTGGCGCAGGAAGTGGTGAGCGGTTTTCACGGAGAGGCCGCTGCGCGCAAGGCGTCCGAAATGTTTCAGCGCGTTTTTCGCGATCGTCAGGCGCCCGAGGAGGCACCTGTTAAAAACCTGACGGCGGGCGCACCGCAAACGATCAAGGTTTTATTGACGACGCTGGGACTGGCCAGTTCTGTTAGCGAAGCGGAGCGCCTGGTGAAACAAGGCGCGGTGGAAATCGATGGCCAGCGAGTCGATGATCCGCGTAAAGAAGTGGACCTAAATAAAAGCAGGGAATTTCTGCTGCGCGCCGGCAAGAAAAAATTTGTGCGTGTCGTGGTTGCCTAAAGGCATTATCGAACTTTTGCTGCTAAGCGAGAATTTCGTCCACCATTCTAAGCACCTGGCCCGCTACGGAAGGCGCGGCGGTCAGGCCCGGCGACTCCATCCCGACAAGGTGAATCATCTGTGGCACTTTGGCATCGCGTTCGATCACAAAGTCGGCCATGCCGTGTTGCTCTGGCGGCACGAGCTTAGGCCGGAGGCCGGAGTAAGCGAGCTGCAAGTCGCCGACGGTAATTTCCGGCACTAGTATCCTAGCTCCTTCCGCAAAATCAGCGACTGTCAAACGATCTCGCTCGTAATCATCTTTCTCTTCCACGTATCGCGCCGTCGGCCCGATCAATACCGTGTCCCAAATTGTTTTTGTGTAATGCATTCCGAGTGTTAGCCCATCGGCATGGGGCAAGGGATACACCAGCCCATTAATTAAGCAGCGTCGCGGGCCACGCACCTCGCAATACTCCCCGCGAACAGGATAAATTTTCCAGGAATGGTTGCCGATTAATGCGGCGACATCGTCGGCATGTAATCCGGCGGCGTTTATTACGCAGCGGGCTGCGATCGTTTCGTGTGACGCAATTTCATCTTGCCCCGCGGGCGTATTTACATCTTCGCGCCCACCTTGTCGCCGTGAAGTTTTCGTCTGCTTGCTTAAATCTTCGCCGACACGAATCCCAACGCGTATGGCCTTCGTCCTTGGTTCGAGCGACATCACTTGCGCGCGCGTGACGATGTGCGCACCTTGCGCGACCGCAACGCGCGCGTAGGCCCGCACTAATTCTTCCGCCGAAACGATCCCGGTGCTGGGAACATCCAAGGCCGTGACTCCGGCGATATGTGGTTCACGCTCACGAATTTCCGCCGGGCCAATCAATCGCAAGCCCTCGACGCCGTTATCCTGGCCCCGCTGGTATAACGCTTCCAATGCAGCTTCTTCGCGTGCTTCCGTGGCTACTACCAGCTTGCCGGTGCGCCGATGCGGAACGTTGTGCTCTTCGCAGAAAGCAAATGTGAGTGCATTGCCTTGCAAGCAATGCCGCGCTTTGAGCGAGCCGGGCGAATAATAAATTCCGGAGTGGATTACGCCGCTGTTGCGCGTGCTGGTGGCCATTCCGACGCGAGGAAAGCGCTCCACCACAAACACATCCTGCCATTTTTTGGAGAGTTCGGCAGCGATGGAGCAGCCGACTACCCCGCCGCCGATAATTAAAATATTTACTTCGTCCATGTGGGTGAGTGTCGCTCGTTCAGGGCCGTGAGAATAATTCTATGCTTAGGATGGCTCCCCTGGAGGAACCTCGTCGAGAAAAGGTACCGTTTCCACCAGCCGGGCCTGGGTCCCGTCATGCACCGCGTAAGTGGCATGTTTGTCTTTGTTGTATCCCGAACGCCACAGTGAAGCGGCTCCATGCAGGCCGTCTTTGTTGATCGCATAGAAAAATATGTGGAAGGTGGCCAGCTTTTTCTTGTCGTTCTTGTAATTGTGCGCCACGCGGGTCATGGCTTCGAGGCACGCGTCCGAAGGCGATTTGCCGCGGCGCATCATTTCCACGATGGTGTGCCCGCCGGAAATTTTGATGTTCTCCTCACCCTTTCCCGTGGAGCCGGCGGCACCGACTTCGTTGTCCACGAAACATCCCGCTCCGATGATCGGCGAATCTCCCACGCGGCCGGGAATTTTCCACGCCAGTCCTGAGGTTGTGGTGGTCGCAGAGATGTCGCCTTTGGCATCCACCGCCATGCAAGGAATCGTGCCCGTGGGCGGGTGCGCGATCGCATTTTGAATATGAGGCAGCCAGGCGCGTTTTTCAGGCGTATCGAAAATGGCGGCGACTTGCTGGTTATATCCCTCGATCGAGGATTTCTGCACATATTCGGGGCTGTCGATTCCCGGCCGCCAGTTGAACGAGGTGGAAGCTTTCCACGCCAGCCACGCGAGCCGGGAACGTTCGGTGAGGAGATTTAAATCCTCGAAGCCCTCGTCGAGCGCGAAACGGTGCGCGCCTTCACCGACAATCATTACGTGATCGGTACGTTCCATCACCGTTTTCGCGAGGCGCGAGACATTTTTGATGCGGCGCACGCCGGCCACCGAGCCCCCGCGTCCCGTAGGGCCGTGCATACAGCTCGCGTCCAATTCTACTTCGCCCTCCTCGTTGGGAAGGCCGCCGAAGCCCACGGAATCATCGTTGGGATCGTCTTCCACGATGGTTACGGCAGCGACGACTGCATCCAATGTGTCGCCGCCCTTTTTCAGGATGTCCATTCCGCGGTCGAGGGCGTGGAGGCCGTTCGCGCTGGAAATAATCAGCGGGCGCTTGCCTGGCGCGGTGTTTTCGGCGCTGGAAGGCGACGGAGTGGCTGCGTCTCCTGAGTCCATGTTGCGGCCGAAAAGTTTATTGGCGCTAGCGACCGCGCTGCCCGCCAGAGAGGTAAGGAAGAATTTTCGCCTCGACCATATTTCCATGGAAGCCTCCGTTTTTCTTTTTTGCAGTTTCGACTCGAGCAAAATCGTGCGGCCATAGTATGTGGCAGCGGCGCAGTTACGTGAATTAAAATTTTACTTTGTGTAAAGCAGGAGCTACTCGGAGGCGCCCAGCGGCAGAAAATATTGTGTGCCTTTGACGGGGTCCTGGAGGCGGCGGAGCAATTGCTGCAAATCTTCGGAGCGCTCCACGAAATCGATTTCCGAAGTATTTATCACCAGCAGATCGGACGCGGCGTAATGAAAGAAAAAATGTTCGTAAGCCCGCGCGACCTCTTCGATGTATTCGGGCGAGATTTCGCTTTCCTCGCGGGAAGCTTTTTTCTCGATGCGCGCGCGCAAGACTTCTGGCTTGGCCTGTAGATAGATCACCAGATCCGGCGCGGGAATACCGGCCGTCAGCATTTCGTAGTAGCGGTCGTAAAGTTTTAATTCCTCGTCATCGAGATTCAAATTCGCGAAGATGCGATCCTTTTCGAGTAGAAAATCGGACAGGACCGGGGCCGGGGCGCCCGCCGCCAGCGCTTCACGAATACGTTTCTGGCGTTCCATCAGGAAATACATCTGGGTACGAAGAGCGGAGCCGGGTTTTTCTTTATAAAAATCGGAGAGAAAGGGATTGTCGTCGCAATCGTAAACGCGCCGGGCATGCAATTTGTCCGCCAGGATCTTTGCCAATGTGGTTTTGCCGACGCGCAACGGGCCTTCCACGACGATGAAGCGCGGCGATTTCGGAACGGGGTTTAATTCGCCCTTGGAAGACGGCGCAGCGGAGTTCGACGTGTCAGCGGGCCATCCAACCGGCGCATTGGAATGCAAGGGGATAGTGTTCGAATCGTTGGAAGGCATAGCTCTTGGATGGCTTAGAATCCTGAAACCTATTCGTGCGAAAGTCGCGAGCGCATTATACCTCAGCCATCAGAACGCTACGCTCGGATTTCCACCGCTCGACGATGCGACGTCAAGATAGTACGGAATACCGAGAAGAAATAACATGCAAACACCACGCAAAAATAACTCCTCGCAGGAAGGGCTGCGTGGAGCTAATTATTACGCCTCTGAGGGGAGATTGTTGGGTGTCGCAAAAGCGGCGCATCTGGAAATTCAGTGGGCTACAAATTTAAGGGACTATGCGAATGTTATGAATGCCCGCCTCGAACGATACGCTGGCCATTGCGCTTTGCGGCACCCACCACAACTTGTGCAGCCAGGGACGCTCGCTCATCATCGCACGCCTGGCGATAATATCCAGCAGCAACGGGGTGACTTGTGTTGCCAGGTAAATTGTCCCGGAGTGGACAAATGGGCGCATCAAGGGATCGCCCTCTCGTCCAAAATTGCGACTCAATGCCCGGCGAGTGGACCACGCGTCAAGCACGGCTCCGGTATGTGTCGCGATCATGAGGCTGTACCAAGTTATTTTTTCCTTGTGACTGGCGTACCCCTGACGGGCCGCTGATTTCACCGGCTGGAACGGGAACGGGCGCGGTTCAGCAAAGGACAGGTCGGCGTCACTGTTCACTTTTGGCTCGGGCGTTGAAGGCCGGGATGCTTCCGAGAGGCTAGCGGGAGCAGATGTATTTGGTGCAGTGAATTCCTTCGGCGTCACTGCGGGCGAGGTTGTGTCTGGAAGCTGAGCGACGATTGCCGTGGGCGTCGTGGGATTTGAAACCGGAAGGTCGATGTTCTCAAGTAAGGGAAGCGGGCTCAACAGGAGAAGGGCTGCGAACATCATCTGACTCACCACCTCGGGCGCCGCGGAGTGAAGAATTTTGTGTCGCGCAACTGAGGCCAGTTTGCCCGTTGGGACAGGTGGTGGTCACTGGCCTAAGGGGCACATTTTTGGTGGTACCCGGGTAACGAGACCAAAGTCTTCTAGGGATGGTTCTGTAGTACCTGAAGTACCAGCGCGACTAAATTAGCAAACAGATTTGCCGGGTCTGCACCCGAAACTAACAGGCTTGGTTACTATAACTTACGGCAGACTGTCACGCCATCGCGTAAGGGGATCAAGACACTGAACAAGTCCTTCGACTCGTGCACCAAGCGGTTCAATTCCTGTACCCCGCGGGTATCCGCATCCCCTGCTTTCGCTTTTCGCGCAGCCTTTCCCGACCACAAGGTGTTGTCGGTAATAAATAACCCGCCGCGACGCACTCTCGGCAACGCTACCTTGGCGGCATCGGGATACTCGCGTTTATTTATATCGTTGAAAATTAAATCGAACTCGCCGGTAGTCTTCTTCAGCAGTGTCAAGGCGTCGCCGGTTTCCACGCGAATTTGCGGCGTGACGCCGGCGCGCTCGAAATAAGCTTTGGCGCGTTTGGCATTTCCCAGGTCGCTGTCCGTGTAAGTAATTTCGGCCTGCGGCCCGGCCGCGCGCGCCAGCCATATCGTCGAATATCCGATGGCCGATCCCAGTTCGAAGATTCGTTTCGCTCCGGAAATTTGCACCAGCAAAGCCAGCATGCGGGCCACCGCTGGCCCGATAATTGGAACTTTGTGCTGCGCGGCGTATTCCTCCATGTCGCTGAGAACTTCATCGCGCTTGGGCAGCAATTCGTAGAGATAATCCTCGACCTTCTCGTCCATGAATCCGCTTCGCAAATTCTTTGGCAGCTTCACAAACTTTCTCCCGGTTTCAAGACATGAATCTCCAGCCCGGTAATGTTTTTGGTTTCCGCACGCAATTGCTCAGGCGTCCCGGTGAGAACCGGAAAAGTTCCATAGTGCATCGGGATTACATGCTTAACGTCCAGCAGTCGTATCGCGTAAGCTGCTTCGCGCGGCCCCATGGTGTAGTTATCCCCAATTGGCAGGCACGCGATATCCGGCTTGTACAATTCCGCAATCAGCTTCATATCACCAAATACTGTAGTGTCTCCAGCATGAAATAAAGTCAACCCGCCTGGCATCCTCACGATGAATGAAGCTGGTTCGCCACCGTAAAGAATCTTGCCGTTATCATCAATCGAATTGGAATGGAATGCATGAGTGAGCGTGACTTCAAAATCTCCGACACGTAAGGTGCCGCCTTTGCCCATGGGCTTCACTTGATCGCCGAATCCCTTGGTGCCGAGCCACATAGCGGTCTCGGCGATGGCCACGATTTTGGCCTTATGCTCCTTGGCCAGCGTCAGTAAGTCTCCAAAATGATCGCTGTGGGCATGGGTTAAAAATATAGCGTCGAGTCTTTTCATCTTCTTTAAATCGGGGGGACACTTTGGGTTAGTGGTCACCCAGGAATCCAGCAGCGCCACTTCACCGCTTTTCGTGGTTAGAGAAAATGTGCTGTGCCCAAAAAAAGTAAGCTTGTTACCTTTCATATCCAACATGTTTTGTCTCCGGACGCGAATTTAGTTTGCTGCGGTTTGAGTCAAACAGAACAGAAGTGGCTCCGTGTTTTGATGCCGTTATCTTGAGGCAGCGGTGCTGCCATCGCCAGAACTTATGACCATGCGTATAGCCGCCTCATAGGTGTCGCGATTATTTTCGCCTACCAAATGTCCGATCTGTCGTCCGTCCTTGGCATAAAAAACGGACGCGGGGATCGCGCCATTCCAGCCTGGCAATACAGCCTGCACAAATTCGGACTCTCCGCCCTTCTTCTTTCGATAATTAGGAAACACAGGGTTGTACCGGGCAATGAATCGCCGCATCAGGATCAAGTCCCCATCATCATCAAGGCTCACACCGATCACGTGCAAGCCTTTCGGCCCATATTCCTTGGCCAGCTCATTCAGCATGGGATACTCATCCCGGCAAGGCTCGCACCAGGTGGCCCAAAAAGTTACCAATAATGGTTTGCCCCGATACTGCTCGACCAGCGCTAGATAGCCTTGCGCATCAATCATTTTGGGATCTGGCCGCGCTGGCCCCTTCGACGCCTGGGGCGCGGCCATCGCAACGGCGAGTGCCACGGCGCTCAAGCAAAATAACAACGCCACACCTGCAATTCTTCTGATCATCATGTTTTTATACGTTCCCCGGAATATCCTGAGCGAAAGTTGAGAATCTGAATCACGTTAACGTACAATGAGTATGCGTCTTCGCCGAAGCGTCGTCACGGTTGCATATTCCTATTAATTAGACGCCCGCGCTGCTCGCCCGTGTTTCGCTTCAAAGGAGATTTTGAATGGCTTACGTAATTGCCGAACCGTGCACCGGCACGAAGGATACCGCGTGCGTGGACGTTTGCCCGGTGGATTGCATTCACCCGCGCAAGGATGAACCCGGCTTTGAAGGCGTCCCGCAACTTTATATTAATCCGGTGGAATGCATCGATTGTGGCGCATGCGTTCCGGTTTGCCCGGTGACCGCCATTTTTGCTCTCGAGGACCTGCCGGAGAAGTGGCAGAGCTACACTCCCGTTAACTCGGATTTCTTCGCCGCCAAGTAATCAGGCCAACGTCATCTGAAAGTTTCC
>DATHGV010000065.1:0-2739 GCA_035490135.1 Candidatus Methylomirabilota bacterium | reverse complement strand
AGCCGGATCAAAAAAGCCGATGCCGTGATTATTTGCGTTCCGACACCGCTGAGTAAAAATCGTGAACCAGACATTTCGTTTATCATTGAGACCGGACGCCAGATCGCACCGTATTTACAGAAAGGCGCGTTGGTGGTGCTGGAATCGACCACCTATCCGGGAACGACCGATGAGGATTTGCGGCGCACAATTGAAGAAAACTCGAAGCTGAAAGCGGGCGTCGATTTTCATCTGGCCTTTTCACCGGAGCGGGAAGATCCCGGGAACCCACAGAGTGTCGTAGCGACCATTCCTAAGATAGTTGGCGGCTTTACTCCGGCTTGCTTGAAAAAGGCAATGAAGTTGTATTCTATCGCGATCAAGCGACTGGTGCCGGTCTCATCCTGTCGAGTAGCAGAAGCAGCCAAGCTACTGGAAAATATTTTCCGCAGCGTCAACATCGCGCTGGTTAACGAGTTAAAGATGGTTTACGCCGCGATGGGAATTGATATCTGGGAAGTTATTGAAGCGGCCAAAACCAAGCCGTTCGGCTTTATGCCATTTTATCCCGGGCCTGGACTTGGTGGGCATTGTATCCCGATTGATCCCTTCTATTTAACCTGGAAAGCACGCGAGTATGGACACAACACGCGATTCATCGAGCTGGCGGGCGAAATTAATACCTGGATGCCCGAGTATGTGGTTCGCCGCGTTGCCGACGCCTTGAACGCTCGCAGCAAAGCGGTCAGGGGCAGTCGCATTTTAATTCTGGGCATTGCCTACAAACCGAATGTGGATGATGAACGCGAGTCCCCCAGTTACTTACTGATGAGCTTGCTGGCGGATCGCGGCGCCGAAGTCGAATATTACGATCCATATGTGCCGGTGATAAAACCTACCCGCGAACATTCGCGCTGGGCGGGAAAGAAGTCGATTAAGTGGAACCGGGCGATTGTTCGGAGTTTCGACTTAGTCCTAATAGCGACGAACCATAGTTCGGTGAACTATCGTGAGCTGGCGGATTGGACGGATTGCGTCGTCGATACTCGCAATGCCATGGCCGCGCTTCCGCCGTCTAAAGCCAGAGTCTGGAAAGCGTGAGAGCAAACCTGGTGGAGCTCGCCCATTTTTTGCCAGCAGTTTGAAAAGCGGCGCTTAGTCCTTCATTGCAGAGGAGAGTCTTGAGTTTACCAAATATCGTTAATCCCACTGCCAGCAACGGAATCGCACCTTCTAATAGGAGGGCAGCGATGAACAGGCGCTTTGCCGGCTGGTGTATCTATCTTGTCATCCTGTGCGGCGCTTTCGCTCTGCCATTGCGTGAGTTCATAACTTATGCGCGCCAAAGTGAGGTGCATTCCTACGTTCTGCTCATTCCGTTCGTCACTGCTTATCTCATATATATTCGATGGAAACAGCTTTCGCGTGAACTGAGCACTGCCTGGGGAAATGCTTTGCTGTTTGCGTTGGCCGGAACGGCTGCGCTGTCCGCCAGCCTGTACTTTACTGAACTCGGCCAGAACGATTACACGACGCTGATTGCGCTCTCATTTGTCTGTCTTGTGATCGCCGGGACCTTCTTATTTCTGGGGAGCAAATGGGCACGCTCCGCCATGTTTCCACTCTTTTTCCTCGCTTTCATGATCCCATTGCCGGAGGCCGCGGTCGATTTTCTGGAAAACGCCTCGAAGGAAGCTTCAGCCGAGGTTGCCAACTGGTTATTTCTTATCAGCGGCACGCCGGCGTTGCGTATAGGAACGGTTTTTCAGCTTCCTGGAATTTCTATCATGGTGGCCAAAGAATGCAGTGGGATCAGGTCAAGCCTCGTCTTAGTGATCACCAGCCTCCTGGCAGCGAACATGTTTTTGCGCACCACCTGGCGACGGGCCCTGTTGGTGGGAGCCGTGATTCCATTAGGTCTCCTGCGTAATGGTTTCCGTATTTTGGTCATATCGCTACTGTGCGTCCACATCGGTCCCGAAATGATCAACAGCCCAATTCACCGGCGGGGTGGGCCTATTTTCTTTGTCGCTTCCCTAATTCCATTGTTTGTCGTGCTTTGGTGGTTGCGCCGGGGGGAGATGGCAGCCCAACAACCGCGTACGTCGGAGAATCCGAAATCGATTCCTGCTGATGTCCCGATTGTTTAATCTGAAATTCTGGCCGCGAGCGATCTTTGGAATTGCGATTTTCACAAGCGCATTCCTGCTCTTTCAGGTCCAACTGCTTCTGGGCAAATTTCTATTGCCATGGTTTGGAGGGACTTCCGCGATATGGGCGACCTGTCTCCTGTTTTTTCAAGTCCTGTTGCTTGGCGGATATGTTTATGCACACCAAATCGCGAGCACATTTCGCCCCTCGTTGCAGGGCAAAGCGCATCTCGCATTTCTGGTGTTCACTTCTTTCTGGCTCGTCGCCGCCTGGTATTTTTGGAACTCACCGGTCCTTCCCAACGCTTCCTGGAAACCGGCTCCAGGGGCGGCACCGATCCTTGGAATCGTAGAATTGCTATTTATCAGTGTCGGGCTGCCGTTTCTTCTTCTTTCCGCCACCGGGCCGTTGCTGCAAAGCTGGTATGCCCATCTTGATCTTAGTGACCAGAATAAGCCGCCCTATTTTTTGTATGCTTTGTCGAACGCTGGTTCGGTCCTGGGATTATTAAGCTATCCGTTTCTCCTGGAGCCGACTTTTCGTCTGAAAATTCAGAGTTGGATCTGGGGCGGTGGCTTCGCAGTTTTCGCTTTGAGCTGCGCCGTTTGC
>DATHGV010000064.1:0-2837 GCA_035490135.1 Candidatus Methylomirabilota bacterium | reverse complement strand
ATCTCGATGCCCGCACCGATTTATTTTCCTTCGGGACAGTGCTGTATGAGATGGCCACAGGAGCCTTGCCTTTCCCGGGAGAAACTTCAGCAACCATCTTCGACGGTATCCTCAATCGAACTCCGCTGCCGCCGATACGGTTGAATCCGACAGTACCACCCAAGCTGGAAGACATCATCAGCAAGCTGCTGGAGAAGGATCGCGAACTGCGCTACCAAGCCGCGGCCGAACTTAGAAGCGATCTCAAGCGGCTCAAGCGCGACACCGAATCCGGAGGGCTCCAGGTTCAGGATTCCGCGGCCGTTCGCGTTTCGAGTGCAACCGTGCCCGTCGCAGCAGCCGAGCGCGGCTCCAGTGGTTCGGCCCTGGTCGCGGCCGCGCGCCAGCATAAAGCCGGCGTTGGAGTCATGGTCGCCGTCGTACTGCTACTGATCGCCGCGGCTGCATTCGGCATATACAGCTTGTTTTTCTTCGCCCGTAGCCAGCCTTTCCAGAGCATCAAGATCACCAAGATCAGCGGCACTCACAATGCGCGGATCGCGGCCATGTCTCCCGACGGAAACTACCTGGCCTACGTGTTGAATAGCGAGGGTAATGAATCATTGTGGCTGCGCCATCTGGCCAGCGAAAGCAACGTGCAGATCATTCCGCCAGAGCATGTGCAATACTCCGCCCTGCGCTTCTCTCCCGATGGCAGCCACATTTACTTTTCGCATACCCAATTGGTCAGCGGTCCTGCGTCTCAGGAGTACGATCTATACCGCATCCCCGTGCTGGGTGGAACTCCACAACTTCTGGTCAAGGATATAGACACGAATCCAAGTTTTTCTTCCGACGGGCGGCGCTTCGCTTTCATACGCGCCAACGATCCCGACCCTGGCAAGTACCACCTCCTCATCGCAAATGCCGACGGCAGCAACGAAAAGAGCATTTTCGCCGGTCCAATGGCCAATGTGGTGTCGGATTCAGCCTGGTCGCCGGATGGAAAGGCGATCGTCGGTACGATCTTCGATCAGGCGGAAGACAGCATAAGCGCAGTGATTTCGATTGATCCGGACACCGGTGCCCAGAGGACGATATCCAGTCCGCCATACACAATGCTAACCAACGTGTCCTGGCTGCCCGATGGAAGAGCCTTGGCAGTAATTTTCTCAAGCATGGAAACAAACTTCAGCCGGCAGCAGGTTGGGCTGATCAGTTATCCGGATGGCAAGTTTCGTCCAATTACCGCCGACACGAATGACTATGCCAACTTGAGTGTCTCCGCCGACGGCGCGACCATTGCCACTGTCATGCGCCAGTCGGTGCGCGACGTCTATGTGAGTTCAGGCCTAAAGGCCGATTACTCCGACGCTAGGCAGGTTAGTTCGGGAGACGCCGTGCCGGTGGTCGCGTGGGCGAGAGACAACAATCTGCTGACGGAGCAGGGGTCATCCATTCGGGAGATCAGCCCGAACGGCGAACTCAAGGGGGAGATCGCTTCCGAAAAGGAGTCTGCGGCGATGCAGCCTAACGGCTGCAGCGACGGCCACCTTGTTTTCGCGCGCCGGATGTTGAAAACCCTCTCGGTGAACATCTGGCGCAGTGAAGCGGATGGCACCGGATTGCACCGTCTCACCGAGGGCAAGAGAGATATGTTTCCGATGTGCTCCCCGGATGGCAAAACCGTCTTTTATATGGATATGACCGTTCCTGCCTATATGAAAGTGTCCATCGACGGAGGTCAGCCGGAACGAGTTACAAAGGATTTTGCGGAATTCAACGCCGGTTTTGACGTTGCCCGCGACGGAAAGACGGTTGTGCTGGGCACCTACGATTTCAAAGCCCAGAGGCCAACGATCTCCCTGGTTTCTCTTGATTCCGGCCAGGTCCTGCGAATGTTCGAGTACGACCCGCGGCATCAGGGGCAACCCCGCTTCAGCCCCGACGGCAAAGGTATCGTCTACCCTGTCCGTGAAAAGGGAGTGGACAATTTGTGGCTGCAACCGCTGGACGGCGGCCCCGGCCGACAGTTGACGAACTTCGGTTCCCTCAAAATCTACTCTTATCAATGGTCGCCCGATGGCAAGAGCCTGGCCCTGGTGCGCGGAGATTCTCCTTCGGATCTGGTATTGATTCAGAATTCTCCAGGGAAGTAGTCAGAACCCGCTTTGGCCGACTCCGGACGAGTTATTTGCCGTACGGAAACCATCCAGAAACGCTTATGGGAAGCTGCGTCGCATTCGACGAACTTGTCAATCCAGATAGCGAATGATAAGGACGTTATCATTCATGGTAAGAGATTGAGCTTATTTAATAATTCAAATCTGCGGCCTGGGAAGTTTATGCCTCCATTGTGAATCGCAGCAATTCCGCTAGACTCGCTTCCTTGGAGGGAAAGCGACGATGCAGCTGTTGTGGAAAGTCTCTCTGGCGGTGATTGCAATCATCGTGCTAGTTCCGCTCACAGCGGCCGCTTGGCTTTACTTCGATTCACGCGGTTTGCCTGATCCGCAAACTCTTGCTCCGTTTGCCCCTAAGAGCGTAGCCACGGTATTAGATCCGTGTTTGAAGAGTCCCGCGCCGGTTATCGCCATTCCCTACGATTCCATCGGGTCGAACATGCGCACGGCCTTGAGTGCTGCGGAAGCCAGCGAAGACGGTCCGGGAGTTATGAGCGGGTACTATCGGACAATCGTGCATCGGGAAGGTTCCAGAGCTGGTCTGTCAGACCTCTTCGGAAGAACTATGTTTTGTCAGGCGCATCCGGGTCGAACGATCGATCATCATTTAGACTCGCTACGCTTAGCGGTCCAGATCGAGAGACGGTATTCACATCGAGAGATGTTCACGATCTT
>DATHGV010000063.1:0-7983 GCA_035490135.1 Candidatus Methylomirabilota bacterium | reverse complement strand
GCTTGACCAGAGGACGGGCAACCGAATTTCATTCGCTGCGAAGATTCAGGCCAGTGCGACTAAGTAGACTCAGTCCTCGTGCAAGATGACACCGACCTCGTTTGCGGACGGGCTTCGTGTCGCCTACACTCCCCCTTCTGCCCGTGCCTTTTGAGGCGTTGCTGAACTCTCGCAGCTGATCATCGGCAATCTTTCGGAGCTGGGCTCGAAGCGCTTCAACGTCCAGCGAGATCAATTTGACGTCCGTGAACTAACCAACGTGTTAGATACAAGGCTGATGGTGCGAACATGCCCCGATGGACCCTCAGTTGCCCTGCGTGCCGGTCGAACTTCGCTGCGAGGATGAAATCGCTTTCAGTGAGGCCGTTGATCTTGTGCGTCCAGGTGGTGATCTCCGCCTTGCCCCAGCCCAACTGAATATCCGGGTGATGGCCTTGCGATTCCGCTACCTCGCCTACTTTATTCACGAAAGCGAGCGCAGCTTTGAAATCGGGAAACGTAAACGACTTCGTAATGTGGTGTTCGTTGACGACCTTCCATCCGGACACCTGCTTCGCCAGGTCTTGCAGTTCTTTACCTTTCAGAGGCAGAACGCCGCCGCGGCACGGGACACAGGTCTTTCCGGCAAGGTCGGCCATATCATCATCCCTTCGCGAGCAAATGATTTCGCTCTTAGGCTAACACTTTAGGCAAAGCTGTACGGGAACACAACGAGACTTCTGGCCCGTTTCGAGAGATTTCCTTTTGATAAAACGCATCCGCAGGTTCGCCCGCCATTCGGATGATGCTTCGTTCCTAACCGAGCACATCGCCCGAGCCTTCAGTCGCCGCTGATCGCGGGCACGAATCGCGAAACTAATGAGTCTCGCGCCGAAATACGGCCTAGAAATGAAGGGGTCCTAATCCAGGCAATCGGATTTGAACAATTTCAGGCCGAAACCGCAGAGCAATTCGAGAGGATTTACCTTCTCCCTTTCGAATGGATGGGTGTTACTGAAAGCGACCTCCACATCGCTTCTACTACCGGCGACAGCCCCAAGAGCTTTGCCATCGGGCTCGGCGTCAACCTGAAGCTAAGGCCCTCTATCCCGGATTGAGCCGGGCCAAAGACGCGGGCTCACAGCCCGGAGGAATACTTTAAAGTCGTTTGGAGTCAGCCTATGGTTACATTTGCTCTTTTAGGCTCGGTTGCCGTTGGCGCTTTGTTGGCCGCGACAGCATACTGTATTTGCCGGGTTAAATCTGTTTGGGCCAAGACGCATCGAATGGAAGGCAAACATCGTGGTCTGGGTCATAACTGTTGCGGTATTTCTAGGCACCCTGGTCACCTCGGTGTCTATGTTCTTCATTTTTTCTCGTCGAGAACAGATTCGAGAAGCACTAAGAAAGTCTGAGCACGTGCGAATGCACCGAATGGAAAGCCGGACTCGGGCGCGCGTTGAAGTGGAGCTCTCCAGCCCGAATGGGACCTCCAGTAACGAAATCACTTTAACCGAAAACGTCAGTCGTCACGGTGCCCGCGTTGTCACAAAGAGGCGCTGGCAGCCGAGCGACGGCGTGATAGTTAAATGGCGAGGGAACCGGCACTCCCTTGCACGAATCGCCTACTGTAAGCCTTTGAAGAGGGATGCGTTCGCCATCGGCTTGCAATTTTCCTCAGCAGTTGTAAGTTGGATGGTCTGACTACCAAAAACGTTAAAGTGCTCTAATAGGTTGGGGAAGTTGTTTATTCGGATTCGCGCGGGGAGTTCGAACTCAGGATGAAGAGAATCAGGCTGTGCCAGTCGTTGTGTTGCTGGACGAGTTCGCTGCGCCTGTTGATTGGCACACCGCCTCGGCATCAAGATCAGGGTCTTCAACCGCGCCGCTTCTGATCATCGTCGCGCGCAACTGACCTTCCCCCCTGTATGATCAGCTTGAGGGTGATTGCAAACGGTGTACGACTTATCGTGGACTCTCCCGTACGTGCGTGAGTCCTTAAGCGGACGCGGAAACCTTAACTTTGACGAATACATAGACGGCCTCTGGTCTGTCCTTGAGCGTGCAAACGTGAAGTCCATGGAGAAATATTCAATGCATCAAAGCCACACCGGAAGGCAGTACAACTATGACGTCGCGCACCCTGACCTACAAATCGCGGCGACTGAAGCGTTCTAATACTTATAGTAAATGAGTTTGGATCAGGCCATCTGGCACTGATGTAGGTCCCTCGTCCTACACTGAGTTCCGAATCATCGAAGATAGGTCAACGACGGGGATTCTGACCGGGCCTATTCCCTCCGAAGAGATATCGGTCGACGTGGGCGACCGCGCATTCGTAACACTTAATGATTAGCCTGGGCGCCGGACACCAGACACCATTCTCATAGGTGCAGGTGAAACATCCAGCCTTTGGCATTTACTCAGAGAATCATCTCGTGGGAAAAGCGCCGCTAGGGCCAAGCGTCGATCCTAACACTAGCGCGCCAGTTCCCCACGTCGTCGGTTGGTTGTTCGCATTGTATTGCGCGATTGAAACTGCCAACGGAAGACTTGTTCCCGCGTACGCTCCGTCGATATTCACACGTTGGCCTGCCGTGCTGTAGCTGTATGTCAAATTTCCGACCATCGTAGACCCGTTCGAATAAGCCAGGCCCGTCAGTTCTGACGCGCTGTCGTAGGCGTTGATCGAAACTTCAGGCCGAAACTGAATAGGCGGAAGAAGCGGTCGGTTTGGTTCTTCGAGTGGGTGATAGCGCCTTTGTCCGTGAGCCGGGGCGTTTAGATCGGACTTCGAAGCGCACGCCCTCTGCTTGTTGTAAATACGCGACGATCTCAAACAGGTTGCGAGCCTGCGGGTTGCCGCGGGGACCGAGCATCCGCATCAAACTCTTTGCCGAACGACGAGTGACATCACTCAGTTTGGTAAAGCCAACCGTAGCGTTGATGAAATCGCGAAGGATGATTTTTCCGGTCTCTACATCGCCAGAAAGAAAGTTCTCGATCCCCTCGCGAAGAAGTGCCTTGCGAAAGCCAGGATCGCGTCTTACGCGTGCCCGGATTGTTTCTTTAAAGTCTCGCGTCAAAGCCATTGAACTCACCTCCCCGTCCCTTTTCGCTCCTTGTAGTCCTGCCACCTAGCCTGCGCTGTGGCGATATCTTCCTGCTGGCGCTTCTTGGTCCCGCCTCCAACCAGGATCACCAGTCGGTCGCCGTCTTTGCCAAAGTAAATCCGATAGCCCGGACCAAAATCAATCCGATACTCGTAGACACCAGCTCCAACTCCCTTGGCGTTGGAGAAATTGCGTTGCTGCATCCGTGCCAGCGCGGCTGCGACCTTGACTGCAGCTTCTCTGTTTATCCGGTCTGTCCAAGCCGCAAAGGGACTGCGACCATTGTGGTCGAGGTATTCACGAACCTGGACCATATCAGATGGTAACATATACGGTACCAATGTTCAAGCCTCGTTCTCGTCAATCCGGGTGTGAACCACAAGCTGTGGAAGCTCATGGTGGGGAGATATCCCTGGATAGCAAAGAAGGCAAGGGCGCTACATTCCGAGTCTCTCTACCACTCGCGAGCGCTCGACCTCCAATTCCGACGTAAGAAGCTTCTAATGAAAAAACCATATATCGTTTTGATTGCATTCTGTACGCTCTCCTTGGTGGCCTTACTACTCTTTAGTTTGCGAGAGGGAGGTTATCTATCTTCTAACGATATTCCAGCCGAACCTCCAGCACCGATCGAAAACACCGGAACAGTTTTCACCTATAACTTCGATAGCGAAAAGCCTGGTGATGTGCCGTCTAAATTTCACGGTGTTCGGACTGGACGGGGGGCACCAGGGCAATGGATTGTGATCGCGGACCCATCCGCTCCCTCGCAACCCAACGTAGTGGTACAGAATTTGGCGGACCCTGTGGATTCACGGTTTGTACTTTTTATTGCGGATGAAGGTCGGTTCGGAGATTTTGACTTAAGGGTGAAATTCAAAGCGATGTCTGGGGAGGTTGACCGCGCGGCGGGGTTGGTATTCCGCCTTAAAGACGCGAATAACTACTACCTGGCGCGTGTGAACGCATTGGAAGATAACTACCGTCTATATCACGTGAAGGGCGGTAAGAGACATCCGTTCGGCGGGGCAAACTTGACGGTGAGCGCGAAAGAATGGCACGAACTTAGGGTGGAATGCATTGGTGACAGAATTATTTGTTATTACGATGGAGTGAAGAAAATAGAGGCGACGGATGAAACATTTAGAGATGCCGGCAAAGTGGGTCTCTGGACGAAGGCCGATTCCGTGACGTATTTTGATGATTTGAGAGTGGTCGCGAAATAGTTTCGAGCAGGGGCGCAGCGCAGCGCGATGGCGACTGGACGCGGAATAGCATGCTCTTCAAAAACAGCAGTGTCGATCGGTCAAAGCCAAAAAGGCACGCCACGCGATTCCGGTTTTGGTTGATTGTTATTTCTCTGATTGTAAGCGTCGTAGTCCTTACTGTAGTCGTCGCGATTGCCATTCAACATCACAATGACAGTCTACTGTCCGCTCAACTGATTCAGAGTGAAGTGGAACTACAAACCACCGGAGCCAGGATTGCAGATATAAAGGACCATAAATTCAAGACCATGGCGGAATACGTCAGCGCGTACGCGTCCGTCGAACCCCTGTTGAACGACTGCGATCATAAATTGCAGGCATACGCTGATCTTTGTGTCAGGGCTCAACGAAAAGATGAGAAACGCTCGCTAATCAATATCCTGCGCCGCGGGCATCCTTACAGTCCCGAGGTATGGAGCAATTCTTCTGAAATCATCCAGCTGGTTCGTCAGATCAGTTCGGTGATGAAGAAAGAATCCTCGGTGATTCACGACATGAGTGCATTCCCGGAGGACGAACAGGTTCAGTTCTGGCACGAGGAATTCGTGCCGCTATTAGCGCAGGAACATGCTTTGCGCGAGAGACTGGCATTAGCGGGGCAGAAGATGTCGTCGGAATCCACAGCCCAATAAGACTAGGATTTAGTTCAGCATAATGCGGTGTACCCGAACGCCGTGGTAACGGCCGATACAGTCCTTATGTAAAAGGCCAGTCGCTTCTAATTTTACAAAAACGTGACATAAAAATTGACATAACTATTGTTATAGCTCTAACATCTTAGAGAAATGGATATTAAAAAACGGCCAGGCATGGCATGGCTGCTGCTGGCTTTTACGCTGCCTACGAAGCGGGCTAGTCAGCGAGTGGAGGTCTGGCGAAAACTGCAACGCTACGGAACCGTCCCACTGGGCAATTCCGGATATTTATTACCCAACACTCCGGTTAACGAAGAACGCTTTCAGTGGCTGGCCACGTCTGTTCGCAAATATGGGGGCGACGCTTCGATTGTTCATGTGCAAAGGATCGACAATATCTCGACCCCCCAATTGATCGGCCGTTTTGCCGAGGCCCGTGCGCGGGAATACCAGGAGTTGATCGCCCAACTGCAAGAGTTTTCTGCGATGCCACGAGCGGATCGGGGCGCAGGCCGCCTCAGCCGTTTGCGCAGCCGTTTCCAAGAGATCGTAGAGGTGGACTTCTTCGATAGTCCTTTGCAGAAGCGAGCCGCGGAATTGCTCGCGAAAGCAGATGCAGCACGCGTGACGACGCGCGTGCCAGAAAGACAGAAAATTAACCCGCGAGACTACAAGAAGCGAGTTTGGGTTACCAGACCTCGACCAGGCGTAGACCGATCCGCGTCAGCGTGGCTAATTCGACGGTTCATCGATTCCAAGGCGAGATTTGCTTTTGCGCCGGAAGAACAGGTGCCGCAGGATTCCGTACCCTTCGATATGTTTCACGAGAGCGGTTTTGGTCATCGCGGCGAGGACTGCACGTTCGAGACATTACAGAAGGAATTCAAGATTCGCGATCGGAGGGTGAAGGTCATTTCCGAAATTATTCATGACGCCGATCTTGCTGACGAAAAATTTGGCCGCAAAGAGGGTTATGGAATCGACGAGGTACTCAAAGGCTGGGCGCGTCAAGGAATTCCGGACCAGGAGCTGCTTGATCGCGGAATGCAGTTGATCGAGGGACTCTATCATTCGCCGTCCTAAGTGCCGTTGGCGCATGAAGTTACTGAAACAGGAGCAGACAACCGTGCTAGTGAATCATCGTGCCAGGCTCAGATGGATTACGATCATGCTTCTCTCGATAAGCCTCGGCCGGCCCACCATTGCGCAGTCTCCCACAGGTGAAAGGAAGATACTTACGCTTGAAGAGGCGGTTGATTTCGCATTAAAGAATTATCCCGCGGTGCGTGCGGCGTTGGAACGCGTCAATGCGGCGAAGGCCGGCGTCGGTCTAGCGCGAACAAATTATCTTCCTCGGGTGGACATGGTTGGGCAGATAAATCGCGCGACAGATAACAACATTACGGGTCTTGTATTGCCGCAATCGATCATCGCTCCAATTTCCGGACCGGTTCCGTTGACAACATCGAATCAAAGCGCTTGGGGAAGCGCGGCGGGACTGTTGTTCTCGTGGGAGCCTCTTGATTTTGGTTACCGTGGGGCGAAGCTAGACGCCGCACGCGCCGGGCGGGATCTAGCCACTGCGGAAGCTTCTTTGACGCGACTGGATGTAGCGGTCGCCACCGTGAATTCCTATTTGACAGTTGTGGCCGCCCAGCGAACCGTACGCGCCGCGGAAGCGGATGTGCAGCGGCGCGAAACGTTCAACAAAGCTGTCCGAGTGCTGGTCGATAATAAACTGCGTGCGGGAGCGGATGGTTCTCGTGCGGACGCAGAACTGGCGCGGGCCAGAGTTAACTTAGCCCGTGCCCAGCAACAGGAAAACATCAGCAAGGCCGCGTTAGCCGATATTCTCGGCTTGCCGGACGTCTCGGTGGAGGTCGCGGAGGGTCCTCTCCTCGGGGCACCTCCGCAAGAATCTACACAGACGCCTTCCGTTACAAACAATCCCGCTGCGGAGGTACAACGGGCACGCGTGAAAGAGGCCGAGGCCCAGGTTCATGTCCTCGACCGTTCCTATTATCCGAAGTTCTATCTTCAATCGTCGGTGTATGGACGCGGAAGCGGCTGGGATCCGGCGGGCAAGTTCGAGGGTGCTGCGTCAGGCCTAGGCCCGGATCGTGCGAACTGGGCAGTTGGGTTGACGGTAACGTTTCCTGCGTTCGACATCTTCGCAATTCGATCTCGAAAGGCGATTGAATCTGCAAATGAACGCGCAGAAGTCGCTCGCTACGATCAAACCGTACAAGACCTGACCGGGCAATTGCGCAAGGCACAGGCTTCTCTCGAAGGGGCGCGCAAGGTCGCGGAGAACACTCCTGTGGAACTGGATGCTGCGCGGACGACCGAGACTCAGCAACGTTCGCGTTACCAAGCAGGGTTGGCAACTTTGATCGATGTAGCGGACGCGCAAAGCCTACTCGTGCAGGCAGAAACTGACGATGCTCTTGCGTGGCTCGCCGTCTGGCAAAACCTAGCTTCGGTCGCCGCTTCGCAAGGGGATCTCGCACCGTTCCTGCAACTTGTACATAGTAAGACCCAGGGGGCACCGTAATTATGTGGCTGCTTCGCGGCGCACTACGGCACCCCGTTACCATCCTCGTTTTCGTGGCTGCGGTCGCGCTTTGCTCGATCCTCGCTATTGTGCGAATGCCTGTCGACATTTTTCCGAATTTGAATCTCCCTGTGATTTACGTGGCACAGCCTTTCGGAGGCATGTCTCCGGCGCAGATGGAGGGTTATCTCGTCTACTACTACGAATATCACTTCCTGTACATCACGGGAATTGAGTCCGTTGAATCGAAATCGATTCAAAACGTGGGACTGGTGAAACTGACCTTTCACCCGGGTACGGACATGAGTCAGGCGGCAGCACAAACGGTAGGCTACGTTGATCGCGCACGGGCCTTTATGCCTCCCGGAACTGTGTCTCCGTTCATCCTGCGCTTCGACGCAGGAAGCGTTCCGGTTGGCTATCTGGTTTTCTCC
>DATHGV010000062.1:0-4646 GCA_035490135.1 Candidatus Methylomirabilota bacterium | reverse complement strand
TTTGAGAATGGCGTAGGCTTCGCAAATTAGCTGCATGTCGCCGTACTCGATTCCGTTGTGCACCATTTTCACGTAGTGCCCGGCGCCGTCGGGGCCCATGTACCGGCAGCACGGTTCGCCGTCGACCTGGGCGGCGATCTTGCGGTAGATCGGCGCGATGATTTCCCAGGACTCGCGCGGGCCACCGGGCATGAGGGAAGGACCTTTGAGAGCGCCTTCTTCCCCGCCGGAAACTCCCATGCCGACAAAGTGAATTCCTTTTCCTTCCAGTTCTTTGCAGCGACGCTGGGTGTCGGTGAAAAGTGAGTTGCCGCCGTCGATGATGACGTCGCCTTTGTCGAAAAGAGGCGCGAGTTGCCCGATGACCGCGTCAACCGGCGCACCGGCTTTGACCATGATCTGCGCTTTTCTCGGTTTCTTGAGCGCGCCGACAAATTCCTCGATCGAGCGCGTGGGCTGAATATTTTTTCCTTTGGCGCGGCCGGCAGCGAATTTGTCGGTGACTTCGGTGGTGCGATTAAAAACGGCAACCGAGAAGCCTTTCGATTCCATATTAAGGACGAGGTTCTCGCCCATCACAGCCAGCCCGATGAGGCCAATATCACATTGATTCGCGGTCATTTTGGGTCTCCTTTGTTCCAACAGCGCAAGAGTTATATTGTAATGGGCGATTCGAAGGCATGGCAAACTCCGTTTCTCAAGTTTTGTTGACCGAAGGGCGCTTGGACGCGCCGAAGGAAGATGTTCGCCACGGCGAATCCGTCCAGCGGCGGATCGATCCTTCGACTTCGCTCAGGACAAGCCTTTCCGCGGGAGCGGTACTCGATTTTTGGGGCGTCGTTCGAGAACTGGAGGATGGTCGTAAAATCGAAGGGATCGATTATGAAGCTCACGCGGCCATGGCCGAGCATCAGATGAAAGTCATTGCTGATGCCGCAGCTGAGACTTTCAGATTGAACCAGGTTGTGCTTCATCATCGCGTCGGATTCGTGCGAACCGGTGAAGCGTCCCTGTTTCTGCGGGTCAGCGCGCAACATCGCGGCGCCGCGTTCGAGGCGAGTAAATGGATCGTGGATGAGTTAAAGAAGAAGGTCCCGATTTGGAAGAAACCGAGGTTCAAGACTGACGTTCAACGCGCCGCCGAGACGGCGGCCACTACAGTATGAATTGGGCGAATCGGTTAACATTAAGCCGGCTGCTACTGACAATTATCTTCGTCGCTGCGCTGAATTCCTCGTGGCATTACGGAAGAACGCTGGCCTTGTTTATTTTCCTGCTTGCCGGTGTGAGTGACTTCGTCGATGGCGAAATCGCGCGACGCTATGGGTTCGTCACGAATTTCGGAAAACTGATGGATCCGCTGGTCGATAAAATCATGGTGGCAGCGGCGTTTATCTCGCTGGTTCCGCTCAAGGCGGTGCCGGCGTGGGCGGCAACGACCGTGGTGGCGCGCGATTTTCTCGTCACCGGTCTGCGGATGATGGCGACCGCGAAAGGAAAAGTTTTGCCGGCCGAAATGCTCGGTAAACAAAAAACCTCCTGGCAGGTGGTAACGGTCATTTTCTTTCTCGCATTGCTCTCTCTCCACGAGCTCCGTTACGCGAATGAAAGATCGACATGGTGGTTTCGGGCCTGGGACCAGGCGGGACCGGTCCTGGTTTGGATCACGGTCGCGCTGACAATTTATTCCGGGCTCGGCTACGCCTGGCGCCACCGCGAATTGATCTCGCCTAACGAATAGACCGCCTCCGGTCCGAGCTCTCCACGGCGAGTCTTCGATCGGACTGGCGGTACTAAGGTGGGAACGAGTATCCTATTAGCGCTTCGCTCCGGTCAACAGAGATCCCCCGGGGCTTCGGGCCGCTGCCAAGATCGACATCTGAACAGCGGGCAACGGGAATCGAACCCACTTTGAACGATTCGCGTCATTGCGCAATTCTGCCGCAAATATGTGGTAAAACAGTAGTTATCTGCGAAGAGGCCAAATTGGCGCGTTGCTGCTTTCGCGCAGATTTACGCAGTTTTAGTGTCCGAAATTGTCCGAAAAATTCTCGCGCGTATGAGGCAACCAAAATAACGGAAAATCGATCGAGTGACAATTTTCGTAGCAGTACGCGCGCGCGCGCGCGCGTATTGGGCCAAAAACCTTTTCGTCGAGACGACTGACCGTGTAGGGCAAATTGCGCAGCTTAGCAGCAAAAAAATTGGCGGACCGTAGAAAACGACCGTGAAAAATTTCGTTTCTTGCCGTTGGAAAAAGTTTGGTTAAGCAGGAGCCATGACCCGTCCGCGCGTTCTCGCCTTGCTGCTGGCGCTGATGACCGTGGCGGAATTGCGCGCCGTCACGAATTAAGCTTGAATGACAGCATGAAGCTCGGATTGCTCGTTTTCCTGCTGAGCGTTTCCGTCGCCTCGTCCCAAGAGAACCCGAATAAATCATTAACCCTGACTTGGGATGCTAACCGGATCTCGGACAACGTGACCGGCTATCGTGTTTATGAGCTGGTGAAATCACGCAGTGTCTTGATCGGGCAAAGCAAAACGCCCCGGTTTGTCATCCCGCGAAAGAAAGGGAAACATGTTTACGTGGTCACCGCGGTAAGCGCGAAGGGGGAAAGCGCGCCCTCCGCGCCCTTGCAAGTCCAGAACTAATCGTGCTTTTTTGACATCGGCCAGACCGACATTGCCGTTCGTCCGTTCGCCACCCTAGGAAAACGAACGGACGAACAAACTCTGTTCCGCTGTTCTTCCGCGGACTGTTCGCGGATGGGAGTGGACCGGAACGGAGTCATATAATCGCAACTGCGCCGGGTGGGGCTAATAAGTATGGTTCCCGCAGCAGGTTATGCAACGCGCATAAAAAGTTCGACATTTGTTGGGTAATGGTTTCATTTTCAGCGCGATTAGGCTCGGTTTCTGCGGAGCTGGGATTGCGGTTAAAAAATCCAGCGTCCAAACATGAAACCAAACTCTGGCCGACTTCTAATTTGGGGCCTGATAATTCTGGTTTGCTCGGCCTTCGAGGTAGAGGCTGCGGGTGTCACATTGGCATGGGATCCCGCTTCGTCGCCGAACATTGCCGGTTACCGCTTACATTCGGGAACAACTAGCGGCGTGTACAGTCAAACCAGTGAGCTTGGCAACGCCACCTCAACCCTGGTCTCCAACCTAGTAACCGGGAAAACCTACTTCTTCGTGGTCACCGCCTATAACACAATGGGCGTCGAAAGCACCCCTTCCAACGAAGTCTCCTATCTCGCGCCCAGCCCTTCAGCGACACCCACTCCAACGCCTTCGGCCACGCCAACCTTCAGACCGCCCACTACCGGTCCGTCAGTGATGCTTAACCCGCCACCAGGATCAACATTCACTTCCTCCAGCGTGACTTTCAACTGGAGCGCAGGCAGCGCCACTGCCTACATTCTCGTAGTTGGCAGCTCGCTACACGGCTTCGATATTTACAATTCTGGAATAGTGACAGTGCACTCGAAAACCGTAAGTAATATCCCTACTGACGGACGAACCATCTACGTGACGCTAGGCTCGCAGGTCAATGGTTCCTGGTCTACGAAGGACTACACCTATAAAGCATTCAAACCTTCGGCTGCCCCAACTCCAACACCCGTTCCAACACCGACGCCAACGCCGACACCTACACCTAGTGCGGCACCGACGCCGACTTCCAGCCCGACCCTAACCGCCACTCCAACACCTACCCCAACAGCAACGCCTACACCGACTCCAACCCCTAGCCCTAGGCCGACTCCTACTCCTACGACCGGTCCAGCGGTGATGTTGAGTCCACCACCGGGATCGACCTTTACTTCGTCAAGCGTGACTTTTACCTGGAGCGCGGGCAGCGCGACCGCTTACTTCCTTTTCGTCGGCAGCTCCCCCAATGCCGCCGATATTTACAACTCCGGAATAGTGACGGTGCACTCGAAAACTGTAAATAATATCCCCACTGATGGGCGCACGGTCTATGTGACACTGGGCTCGCTGGTTAACGGTTCCTGGACCTTTAACAGCTATACGTACAAGGCCTTCTGAGGCTTTACCCGGCGGCCATAGACCGCCGACCGCATATTTCTTTTTGGCAAGACTGATTTACCTATGACAATGATCGGGCGACCCTAACGGGAATCGAACCCACTTTGAACGATTCGCATATTTGCGCAATTCTGCCGCAAATATGTGGTAAAACAGTAGTTATCTGCGAAGAGGCCAAATTGCCGCGTTGCCGCTTTCGCGCAGATTTACGCAGTTTCCGTGTCCGAATTTGTCCGAAAAATTCCCGCTAGCGGGCGTAGGACACGATATTACCCAGTGCTCGGATTGTCGAGAGCTGGCGAAACTACGTGCTTATTGTGGTGATGGCCGCAGGTTTATTGTCAAATCGGACGAACTTTTGACCGCGTTTCTTGAACTGGAAGCGACGCTGTTGTGACGCAAAACGCGGGCGGCTTCAAAGCTGCATGCCTCTCAATTACCTGCGAAAAAGGAGGGAGCGGGCAACGGGAATCGAACCCGCATGGCCAGCTTGGAAGGCTGGAACTTTACCATTAAGCTATGCCCGCGCGGATAGTGCCAGTCCGGCTCGGACTAAATTGCCGCGAGCGATCGTCCCTGCCAAGAGATTTTTGCCT
>DATHGV010000061.1:0-5295 GCA_035490135.1 Candidatus Methylomirabilota bacterium | reverse complement strand
GCGCGGATTCAATAATGCGGCCTTTCACAAGTATTATGCAATTGTGAATGTCAGCGACCTCAATGCATTTGAAGCCGGAGCGGTGGTAAACGAACAACTGCTGCGCGAATCGAATCTCATCCGAGGCCATTTCGCAGGAATTAAAATCCTGGGCGACGGTGAATTGAAGCACGGACTGAAAGTGGAAGCCGACAAAGTCAGCGCGACCGCACGTGAGAAAATCGAGAAGGCGGGTGGAACGATTACGCTGCGCGAAAAAGGAGCAAAAGCGACAGGGCGCGCCGATGCCACTGCAGCAAATGAGATTTCGGCGGGAGAACGATCCGGCGAACGTGCACCAGAGGCGACCGGTAAGGAAGACTCGGCGAGGAAACCGTCGGCGAAAGCGAAGTCGCGGGGAAAAAAGAAAACATCGCGCAAGAGCTAGCTTCCCAGCATGTGATGTTTCAAATTTAGCGGATGATTTCGGCGTTTCTAAACACGGTTAAGATACCGGAATTGCGCCGGCGCATTTTGTTTACGCTGGCGGTAATTGTGATTGTGCGCCTGGGCGCTGCCATCACCACTCCCGGAGTCAACCAGGCCGTGTTACAGGAATGGTTTCGCAGCTCTTTGAGCCAGCGCACTGGAGGCGGTCTGGCGGCGCTCTTTAATTTGTTCAGTGGCGGCGCGCTTGAGAATTGCGCGATCTTCTCCCTCGGCATCATGCCGTACATCAGCGCATCGATCATGATGCAGTTGCTTACCGCGGTCATTCCACAGCTTGGCAGGCTGGCACGCGAAGACGGTGGACGGCAAAAGATCATGCAGCTTACGCGCTACACGACACTGGGGTTGTGCCTTTTCCAAGGTTATCTGCTGGCGCTGTCGTTTCAGCACCCCGAATCGTATCACACCATGCTACCTGGGATCACTGACACCATCAGGAACCTCGGAATTCCGCTGGTGGATGATATTGGCTGGAAATTTCGAATCATAACCGTGATTTCACTGACGACGGGCACACTTTTACTAATGTGGATGGGCGATCAAATCACCGAGCGCGGCATCGGCAACGGGATATCCCTCATCATTACCATCGGCATTGTCGCGCGCTTGCCGGCCGCACTCGCGCAGGCATGGAAGACTTTTGTACCGTCGGCGCAGAGCGGATCGAGCCAGGTGAATCCGATGGTGCTTGTGATGCTGGTATTCTTCTTGATCATAGTGATCGCCGCAGTGATCACGATCACGCAAGGCGTGCGAAAAATCACCGTGCAGTACGCTAAACGAGTCGTGGGCCGCAAAATGTACGGCGGGCAGACGCAATACATGCCTTTGAAGGTGAATTATGCCGGCGTGATGCCCATTATCTTCGCCTGGGCGCTGCTTCTCTTTCCGGCGACGATTGTTCAGTACGGATTTAGAAACAGCCCTACAGCTGCGCGGATTGCCAGTGCGCTTTCGACCGGCTGGCCTCATTATGTCGCTCTTGCGGCAATGATTTTCTTTTTCAGTTATTTCTGGGTCGCGACGCAGTTCCAACCGGTACAGATCGCGGACGACCTGAAAAAATACGGTGGTTACATTCCGGGCGTCCGGCCAGGGAAACCAACTGCCGACTTTCTTGATTTTACGATGACGCGCCTCACGTTTGCCGGTGCGATTTTTCTGACGCTGATAGCAGTTTTACCAAGTCTTCTGAGCCAGTCGTTGAATGTGCCCATGATCACAGCGCAATTCTTTGGCGGCACCAGCTTATTAATCATTGTGGGCGTCATGCTCGATACTATGCGCCAGGTGGAGACACACCTGATTCAGCGGCATTACGACGGGTTTTTGCGCAAGGGCCGGATTCGGGGCCGATCATTTGATCGCGCTTCGTATGCCCGCGGCGAGGCAGCAGCAGGCGGGACGCTGATGTGGCTGTACGTGGGGATCGCCGCGCTGGTGATTGCCGGGGTCGCCATTTTTCTTTACGGGCGATAGAACGGTGGTGAAAAGGCGGCTTGTTCTTCTTGGCCCGCCCGGTTCTGGCAAAGGAACCCAGGCAGAAATGATTACGCGCCACTTCGGCATTCCCGTTACGTCTCCTGGCGCTATCTTGCGCCGTGAACGAGATCTCGGCACACCTCTCGGGCAGGAGACTGCTGAAGCGCTTCGAAGCGGCGGACTGGTGTCGGACAAAATCATCATTCAACTGATCGAGGACTGGTTGCGCTTGCATGGTGGCCACGGGTTCGTCTTCGACGGTTTCCCTCGCACGCTGCCACAGGCCGAGAGTTTGAATTCCATGTTGGCAAGGTTGCGCACTGCCTTGGATTTGGTGATCTGGCTGGAAGTGTCGGAGGAGACTGTCAGGGACCGTATCGCGGGCCGGCTTCAATGCGGCGAATGTGGTTTTACCACCAGCTCATCGAGCGCACAGTTTGCCAATCGTCCCGTATGCCCCTATTGCGACGGGCGATTGGAGCGCCGCAACGACGATGACTTGGGCGTGTTGCAAACGCGCTTGCAGGAGTTTCGCACCAAGACCGAACCGCTAGCCTCCTTTTATAAAAAAATGTCAGTATTGCGTCGGATCGACGGTAACCGGGATCGCGAAGCGGTCTTCGGCGATATCTCGCGATTAATTGAAGAGAAGAACGCGAAATGATCCCGATCAAGAACGCCAGGGAAATCGAGAAGATGCGGCAGGCGTGTCGCACGGCGAGCGACATCCTGGATCGCGTTCGCGACTTGGTTCGCCCCGGCATTACGACCAAGGAAGTCGATGAAGCGGCCGCGGACTTCATGAACGAAGCCCACGTAAAGAGTGCATTTCTCGGTTATCGCCTCGGGCACCGCGTTTTTCCGGGCAATATTTGCATCTCGCTCAACGACGAAGTGGTTCACGGCATAGGCAGCCAACGGCGCATTCAATACGGCGAGATTGTGAAACTGGACATCGGCATAATTCAGGATGGCTGGGTAGGGGATAACGCCACGACTGTTCCAGTCGGAATTATTGATGAACGGACGGATCAGCTGCTCCGCGCCACCGAAAATGCGCTCGCGCGTGCAATTAAGGTTGCCCGCGAAGGCCGGCGTGTCGGCGACATCTGCGCCGAAATCGAGGATGAAGCGCGACGCTTTAGCTTTTCAGTCGTGCGCGAATTTGTTGGACACGGGGTGGGACGAAAAATGCACGAGGAACCGCAAATTCCAAATTACGGTAAACGCGGCAGCGGGCCGAAGTTAAAAGCAGGCATGACCCTGGCCATTGAGCCGATGATTAATATCGGCACGTCCGACGTAAGATTGCTGGACGATGGTTGGACGGTGCGCACGGCGGATGGCATGCCCTCGGCGCATTTCGAGCACACCGTCTTGATCACGAAGGACGAGCCAGAAATTCTGACATGGCGCGCAAAGACGCAATTGAAGTAGAAGGCACAGTGGTCGAGCTGCTGCCCAACACCATGTTTCGAGTTCAGTTGGCAAATGGCCATCGTGTTCTGGCCCATATCTCGGGGAAAATGCGTTTGCACTTCATTCGGATCTTGCCTGGCGACAAAGTTATGCTAAAGATTTCACCTTACGATTTGTCGAAGGGGCGAATTACTTATCGCCAAAAATGACAACGCGGAAACGTCCCGCGTTTCCATTTCGCAGATTATGAAAGTACGACCATCAGTAAAAAGACTTTGTGCCAGTTGCAGGATCGTGAAACGCAAGAACGTATTGCGCGTGATCTGCAAAAACCCGCGCCATAAACAGCGCCAGGGATGACCGCTTCAACGCTTCATCCCTTTAACGCTTTAACGGTGGTGGTTGAAGCGATAAAGCGTTGAAGAGTTAAAGCGAAAGAAGATTCAGTTAACACCTAAAGAACATGCCCAGATTACTCGGAGTTGAAATTCCAGCAGACAAGCGCATCGAAGCGTCCCTGACCTATATCTACGGAATCGGTTTTAGCACAGCCAGGCGGATTCTCGAGCAGACCAATATTGATCCCAACATTCGCGCGAAAAATCTTACGCCGCAGCAGTTGAACGAAATCATCCACGCCATCACGAACAACAAGATCAAGATTGAAGGCGATCTGCGCCGCGACGTGCAGGGTAATTTGAAACGGCTTCAGGCAATTAATTCCTATCGCGGAATCCGTCACCGAAAAGGCTTGCCCGTGCGCGGACAGCGCACGTCGACAAATGCCCGGACGCGCAAAGGACCGCGCAAGACCGTAGGTGTGATCCGCAACCCCGAAGCGAAGGCCGGCAAAGTTTAGCGGCTAACTAAAATTTATGGCTGAGTCAGAGGAAGCAACCAATCCAACTCCCGAAGAACCGAAATTGGAGGAGTCGAAGCCAACGCCGGCTCCGGCGGCTTCGCAGGAAGACGAAAAGGTGCCAGCTCCAAAGTCGCAGGAAGCTGAGAAGACCCCAGCTCCAAAGGCTCAGGAAAGCGAGAAGGCGCCGGCTCCAAAGTCGCAGGAAGCTGAGAAGACCCCAGTTCCAAAGGCTCAGGAAAGCGAGAAGGCGCCGGCTGCAAAGGCTGACGCAGCAGCGAAGCCTGCCAAAAAACCAGCCAAACAAAAAAAGGAACAGCCAGCTCCGGCCGCGGGAGCTTCGGAGAATCTTTCGCTTTCAGCCGATGACGTCGAGAAGCCAAAGGTCGTCAAAGCCAAAGGCAGCAAGAACGTTCATTCGGGAATCGCGCATGTGCTTTCGACGTTCAACAACACAATCGTGACGATCACTGACATGAAAGGCAACGTGATTGGGTGGTCGAGCGCCGGTAAAGTGGGCTTTAAAGGTTCGCGCAAAAGCACTGCGTATGCGGCGCAGATGGTTGCGCAAGACGCGTCCCGGCAGGCGATGGGCCACGGGCTAAAAGAAGTGGAAGTTTTGGTAAAAGGACCGGGAGCGGGGCGCGAATCCGCTGTGCGCGCCTTGCAGGCGATCGGACTCGATCTCACTGTGATCCGCGATGTTACTCCCGTGCCCCACAACGGTTGTCGCCCGCCAAAACAGCGGCGGGTGTAGAAAGGTTAAAAAAGTTACATCGTTACAAATGTTACAATTATGCCGCGCTTCCAGCCTTTTGACTTTGTAACTCTTGTAACCTTGCAACTATTGTAACTGTTTTAACGAATCCCATGGCCAGATACACAGGACCAAAAACAAAAGTAAGCCGCCGTTACGGTGTGCCGCTCTTCGGTCCCTCCAAGGCGTTGGAGCGGAAGAATTATCCCCCGGGCATGCACGGCCCGAGAGGCTCGCGGCGCAAACAATCCGATTATGCAATTGCGCTCGGCGAAAAACAGAAGCTGCG
>DATHGV010000060.1:0-11554 GCA_035490135.1 Candidatus Methylomirabilota bacterium | reverse complement strand
AATCCCATCGGCACCGAAACTCCCGGAAAACCAGCCAGATTCAACCACTGCGCATGCCGCATCGTTTCGCGATAACCGCAACCCGGTTGCCAGTTTCCTTCGCCATGCCGAAAAGCCGGCGCCGCGCAAACCGGCGAAAGCAAAATCGGAACCTCGCGCATCTGCTTAAGGATATTTCCCCGCACCATATCGCGATTCATGCAAGCACCCATGAACTCGTCCACTGTCGGCGTAATTTCTAACCTTGCCACCGACATGTATTCTCGAAACATCGGACTCAACTCCGCCTCGCGCTCCTCCACCATCGGCTCAAATAAGCGCGCGATCATCGGCCCAAAGAAAAACCACCACAACTCAATAGCTTGCTCGAGCCCTTTCAGCTGAAATGGTTCCACGTGAAATTGTTCTGAAAGCAAAGCCGCAGCTCTTTCAACCGACTCGCTCGTTTCGTTCGTAACATCTCCCAACGCGCTCGACTCCAGTATCCCCACCCGCAATCCTGCCAGCTCACGTTCGCCAAAAGATCGCACTTCAATCGCCGACGAAAGCGCATCGTCCGCATCCGGCCCCTTCATCACATCAAATAGCGCGCGCACATCGGCCATTGTTCGCGCCATTGGTCCCACTACGCCCAGCCACGCAAACGCCCCAGCCGCTCGCGGAAAATGTCCTGTGGAAGGAATCCGTCCGGGAGTCGGCTTCAACCCGCTGATCCCACAAAAATGTGCTGGAACGCGCACCGATCCGCCGCCATCGCTGCCCACTCCTCCCATCGAACAACCCGACGCAATCGCTGCCGCTTCGCCTCCGCTCGACCCGCCCGCCGATCGCGAAAGCTCCCAGGGATTACTCGTCTTTCCAGACAACGCATTGTCCGTCTCATACGCCATTAAAAATTCCGGCACATTGGTATTTCCAATCAAAATCGCGCCTGCCGCCAGCAGCCGCGTTACCAGCACCGCATCCTCACGCGCCACATAATCCGCGCGCAGTCGCGTACCCGCCGGACTCGCCCACCCTGCCACATCAATGCAGCTCTTGATGGAAATCGCTATGCCGTGCAGCGCACCAACGGCGTCTCCGCGCAAAACGCTAGCTTCCGCTGCCTGCGCCTGCCGTCGCGCCCCCTCCGCATCGACATGCACAAAAGCGTTTAACTTGGGCTGCAATTTTCCAATTCGCTCAAGATGAGCGTCGATAACTTCGCGAGAAGAAATCTCTTTCGTTCGAATTTTGCGTGCAACTTCCGCGATGTCCGCGAAATAAATGGAATCCATTTTGTCTCAAGCGAGAGTAAGCGCAGCGCCGCAACCGGTCAAACACACCAGCATCGCAACAAAAACGGTTGACGGTGCTCCACGTAGCCCACAGAATCTTATCTTCAACCAAAAAGTCCTACATGGATCGTCGTTCACGGAGGCAGCACCAGTCATCTACATGCGCATTGTTTTTCGTTTAATTCTTCCCGCCCTCGCTTGCCTGCTTTTGCTTTGCGCCATTCTTTTGCCCTCGCGTTCCGCCCAGAAAGTTTCCAATGTGCCCGCAGCCGCACAATCTCCGCCGCCCGACCTGCCTAACGACTCCACCAAGCCGCTGCGTCTCAACACTCTCGGCGTCGCTTACCTCAACCAACAGCGCTCCGCCGACGCCCAGAAACTCTTTGAGCAAGCTCTACAGGCCGACCCAAAATTTGCAGTCGCTCGCCTCAATCTCGGCATCGCGCTTCTCAATCAGCAAAAAGCCGAAGCCGCCCGCGACGAACTTCTCACCGCCGCTCAGCAACTCCCGCGAGACCCTTACGCTTGGTACAACCTCGGCCTCGCTTACAAAGATTTGGCAGACTTCGCTCACGGAGTCGCCGCCTTTGAACACGTCACCGAAATACTTCCCGACGAAGCCGACGCTTACTACTTTGTTGGCTACTTGTATTCGCAACTTCAGAAATACGATCAAGCCATCGCTGCTTTTCAGAAAGGTCTCGCACTATTTCCGTATCACGCCTCTTCGGAATTCGGCATCGCCCGCGCCTACCAGCGCAAAGGCGACTCCGCTTCCGCACGCGAGCATCTAGCAAAATTCCAAAATATCACCACCAATCATCTCGGCGCTCCGTTCGGCGCAGGCTACGGCGACCAAGGCCGTCTCTCGCTCGCGGAACTGCCAGCCAACTCTTCGCTAGCCGTTCCCCCCGCAATCCCGGTGCACTTCACTCCGCAAAATTTAGAAACCGTTTTGCAAAACTCCACCAAATCTTCTCGAGCTCCTTCTTCCGCTCCAGGCCCCGCTACCGGCGCTTGTTTTCTTGATTTCGATGGCGATGGCAAACCCGATCTTTTCCTCGTTAGCGCCACAGCAAACGGCGCCAGCCATCTCTTGCACAACATCGGCGACGGCCACTTTGAAGATGTCGCCGAGCATGCGGGCCTTAAACTTTCAGGCCCCGGACTCGGCTGTGCCGCTGGAGATTTTGACAACGATGGCCACACCGACCTCGCCGTTTGCTTGGCCGATGGCGTCCACCTGCTACACAACCAGGCCAATGGCAAGTTTGAAGACGTCACAGAAAAAGTCGGCATTCGCCGCGAAAAAGGCTGCGTCGCCGTCACCTTCGTGGACTACGACCACGACGGCGATCTCGATCTCTACATCACCTCCGCAGCAGACGGCGACGGCGCAACACCACGCAATACCCCTCACAATACTTTGTGGCGCAACAACGGCAACAATACTTTCACCGACGTTTCTGCCGACACCGCACTCGGTATCCCCGCCACTGGTGCAGGCCTCATCACCACCGACTTCAACAATGATCGCGCCATCGATTTTGTTTTCGCCGGCGGTTCCGAAGGCGCCACCATTTACTTAAATCCTCGCGAAGGAAAATTCACTTCACTCCCTATCATCGATTTCAAAAAAGAAAATCTCCCGCCAGCCGTTGGCGTAATCGCTTTTGACTTTGATAAAGACGGCTGGATGGACCTGGCCTTCACCCATGCAGGCCCGCCCGGGATCAGCCTCTGGCGCAATGTGAACGGGAAAAAACTTGAGCGCGTCCCGCTCCCCGATCTCGCTTGGCAACGCGGATGGGGAATTTCTTCCATCGATTACGATAACGACGGCTGGCTCGACATTATTGCTGCAGGCCAATCCAGCAACGGCGGCGAACTTCGCCTCCTCCGTAATCTGGGAAATCAGCGTTGGTCCGACGTCACTAAAGACGCGCGTCTCGACGCCATCAAACTTACTCAGTCGCGCGCCCTAGCCATTGCGGACACGCGCGGCCAAGGCGCCGCCGACATCGTCGTAACCCAGCTCGGTGGCCCTCCCGTCATCCTTCACAACGAAGGTGCCGCCGAACACAATTGGATGCACATCGATCTGAAATCTCTGAGCGACAACAAAACCGCTATCGGCACAAAAGTGGAAGTCTACGCAGGCCCGCTCTATCAAAAATGGGAAATCGCCGGCGCCTCCGGCTACCTCGGCCAAAACTCCACATCTGTCCTCGCCGGACTTGGCGCCGAAAAAAATGTGGAAGTCGTGCGCTTACTCTGGCCCACCGGCGTTCCCCAGGACGAAATAGATCTTCCCGCGAAAAAATTTCATTCACTCGCCGAACTGGACCGCCGCGGGAGCTCTTGCCCGGTCCTCTTCGCCTGGAATGGCCGCGAATACGAATTCATCGCCGACATGATTGGCCCCGGCGTCGTCGGCCACTGGGTCGCACCCGGAGAGCGCGATGTCCCTGATCCCGATGAATATCTCAAGGTCAATGCGGGCAGCGTTCATCCTCTGAATGGTTTGCTCAGCTTCCGATTCGTGGAGCCCATGGAAGAAACCGTTTATCTCGACCAGGTGCGCCTACTGGCCATTGATCATCCCGCGGCCTACGAAGTAAATCCCAACGAACGTTTCGTCAGCGCTCCGCCATTTCCAGAATTTCGCGTCATCGCTACACGAGATGCGCATCCGCCAGTCGGCGCGTGGGACGACCAGGGTAATGACGTTCTCTCATTGATCGCCAGGCGCGACCGGAAGTACGTTACTGATTTTGACTCTCTACCTTTTACCGGTTTCGCCAAACTTCATTGGCTCGAACTCGACCTCGGCGACTGGGATTCCGCAAAGTCCCTGCGCCTGATCATGGATGGCTACACCGATTATTTCACCGCCACCTCTATGTACTCCGCCGACCAGGCCGGCATCAAAGTTGTCGCCCCGTACGTCGAAGCTCTCGACGCCCAAGGAAATTGGAAGAGGGTCATCGACGACATGGGCTTTCCCGCCGGCCTCGAACGCACCATGGTCGTCGATCTCTCTGGAAAAATTCCGCCCGGCACGCGGCGCATTCGCATCGTCAACAATCTAAAAATTTACTGGGACGCCATCCGCATCGATCAAACGCCTGACACGCGGGATGTACGCGTATCCGAAGTTCCCCTCGAAAACGCATCGCTCGCTTTCCTGGGCTTCCCGCACGAAAAACGCCTCACCCCCGCAAGCGACACCACTTACTCCTACACGCGTCGCAGCAAAACCGGCCCCTACGCGCGAGCCGCCGGAAACTACACCCGTTACGGCGACGTGCAAAATCTCTTGCGCGCCTCCGACGATCGCTTCGTCGTATTTGGTTCCGGCGAAGGCCTCAAGCTCGACTTCAATCCGCAAAGGCTACCGCCGCTACAGAAGGGCTGGGTCCGCGACTATTTCTTCTATGCCGACGGTTTTGAAAAGGATCTCGATTTTTACGCCGCCCACGCCTTCACCGTCGAGCCACTTCCGCGCCACACTCCTCTGCCTTATCCGTATCCCGCTGGTCAGGATTATCCCGCCGATCCCGCGCATCTCGACTACCAGCTCGAATTCAACACTCGCCAGCGCTCCGATCACTTGCCCTCATCGTTGCGCTACCAATACCCGCCCGTTCCCTAACGAACTAAAACTCGATCCAACGCGCAGGGTGCCCCACCCTCGATTTGTAGCGTGGGTCTTTCTGTTAGCTTTCGTCTTTGAAGTTGCCGCGAAAAAATTAACTAGTGCACACCGCTAAAAACGCATAGAAGTGGTCTTGTCTTGAATGGCGCGCACACAAATCCCGTAAAGGGAGGGAATCAACCAAACATTCCCGCGAACCAACAAAAAATAATTTGGAATACGAGTCACTCCAGCGAAACATCCACCCACGCGCGCTTCTTCGCGCTCTTAGCAATCGCTTCGCAAAGCGTCAATTCCTGATGCCCCGTCAAGAAATTCGGAAACTTTTGCGGTGCCTCAAAATCTCCCGCCTCCACATATTCATAAAACTCCCGAAACAATTGCACAAACGTATCCGGATAGCCTTCCGCGTGCCCTCCCGGATACGCCGCATACCCCCGCGCTTCCGGACTCAACAGCGCCGGATCTTTACACAACAATCCATTCGCTTCATCACGCCGCCCGATCCACAATTCGTTGGGCGATTCCGAATTCCACGCGAGCGAGCCTTCGGTCCCATCAATTTCAAACCACAGCCTCGCCTTGCGCCCCGCGCTCACCTGCGAAACCGTCATCGCACCGCGCATGTCGTTCGCGAAGTGCAACAAAACCGACGCATAGTCATCCGTGGTAATCGGCACCTCGTCAAATTCATTCGTCGAGCTCGCTTTGAAAGTCTCGACCCGCCCGCGAGGTCGCTGCCGCACTGGCACAATCGTTCCCAGGTCCGCGCAAACTTCATCAACTTTCGCGCCCGCGATCCACATAATCAAATCCAGCCAGTGCGTGCCGATGTCCGACACCGCGCGCAATTCGCCGCCCAGTTTCGGCTCCAACCTCCAATTCCAATCACTCGCATGCAGCAGCCAGTCCTGCAGAAAAGTTCCATGCACCAGGCGAGGAGTCCCGATCGCGCCACGCGCAACCAGCGCTTTGGCCTCCTGGCAAAGCGGGTAGTAGCGCAAATTGTAAGCCACTCCTCCCGCGCGTTTGCACTCTCTGGCAAGCGCGACCAGCATTTCAGATTCAGCTGTGTCGGTAGCCAGCGGCTTTTCGCACAGCACGTGCTTGCCCGCGCGCATCAACGCGCTGGACTGCTCGAAATGTAAATAGTTCGGCGTGCAGACATGCGCAACGCTCGCCGTATTGTCCTCCGCCGCCTCTTCGATCGAAGCGTAAGCCCGCGACAAACCTAGAGACGCTCGCGCTTCCTCGCTGCGTTCCGCCGAACTTCCTAGCACCCCGCGCACCTCAATGCCCAGCCGCCGCAGCGCATCAACATGTGCCTTACCCACAAAACCGGCCCCGATCAATATCGCCGCTGCTTTCATACCGCTCCCGTCTCCAAAAATTCAGGCGCCCATTGTAATGCATCGCGACAAAACAAAGCGGTCCTCGTTGCGCAGTACAAATCATTCGAACGCCTGCGAACAAACAAAATTGACCAACTCATCATTCGAACGCTGCACCGTTCAATAAAATTCGACCGTTACGGACATAGTCATTCGAACGGCCGCACCGTTCGAATAAATTCGACACGATCATTCGAACGCGCCACAAGATACTTAAAGTGTTTCTGTAAATGTCGGCGCGCCGACATTCTTATCGACGCTAATTCTTTGTTTAAATTATTAAATGGTTAACAATGGGTTTAGACCGCGCTCAGCGCTTGGACTGAAATGTTTCCGGTGGGTCCAGATAGCACTGCTTCCAGAATGCTTCCTCCGAAATTTCCTCCTTCGCCAATTGCTGAATGCTCGCAAGCGTCGCACCCGCGATCCCCCCATCAGCGGAATCAAAAATCACCACAACCCCATCCGCCGCTGTACCGCCCGGCGTTACGTCCTCCACAACCTTCCTCATCAACGAGCCGGCAAGATTTAATTTCGCGTGCGCGTCCGTCTCCTTAGGATCCTGACTCACCGGTTGCACCGTAAAAATCTTGACCGTTTTCCCCTTTAGCGCTTCCCAGTCGCCCGGAAAAACACTATTTTCTTCGCGCTCCACGCGGAAAGCCGCCGCCTTCGCCGCAGCTTCCAACTTTGCAGTTTCCTCCAGGTGCTCAGCAATCACTTCCGGCAACTCCAGCGCGCTGCGCCGAATGTATCCGCGTGATACGCCCGAAATTTGCACGTGAATCCATTCGCCCTCGGCGTCCAGAAATTCAAACTCATCGTTCATCGCCGCTTTGAACAAAACCCGGCTTTCCTCGCCCGCCCGCGCCAACACCGGCGTTCCCGGTCTTTTCACAGTCACCAGATTCAGCGGATGCGCCTGATTCTTCCTGACCTCCTCAAGTCCTTGCAGCTCCACGTTTAAACTGCGCATATGTTTTTCTTCCGCTTCACGCTCGCTGCGCAGCCGATTTAGTTCCTCCGTGCCTTCCGGCGCGGCCACCGGATTTCCGCTGCCGGGCGACATATTTATTCCCCCGCCCAAATTCAATTTTGGTGTCGGCGAGGAAATTCCAGAGGTCGCAATCGAGCGTGCCGTGCCTGGCGCAGGTTTGTTCCCGAATTTCTCGTCCAACCGGTCCAGCAAATCCAACTCCAATCGCCCGTTGGAAGGTAAAATCTGGTAGCCGGATTTTGCCGGATCTTTGTCCGCATACCACGCGGTTATCTTCGCGCTCACCTGCACAATTGTTCCCGCAGGAACTCCCGGCAAAACTTCAATAGAGAACTGGTAAAACGCCCTCTCATATTTATCCAGTGGCTGCTCCGGCGTTCCCACGAATCCGTCCAAAATTGGAAGTTTTTGCCCGGCATAAGCCTGCAAATCCTTCAACGCTTGCTCCACCTCCGCTTTTGCTTTCGGAAATGTACGAGCGTACGGCACCGCCTGGGCGTTCGCGCACGCTGCCAGCAGCAGGCTTAGAAATATACCCGGAACAATTCGTTGCATTTTCTTGTTCAGAAAATCAATTCGCGAATTCACGGCAACGATTCCAGTTGTTCGATGGCAATCCAGCCGCGCTGACCTTCTGGAGTTTGCACTCCATACCAATGCGGCGTAACGATCACAATTACCACTTCGGTGTATGCCGGCAAAGCTGCAACTTTCGCCGAAGACTGGAACGGCGCCGCTTTCAAATCCGTTCCCGGCGGTTTCACCCGGCGCTCAATTTCAAGCCGCAAATCTTTAAGTCGTTCTTCCAGGTCCTTCACAGAACTTTGCGTCGAAGCCAGCAAAGTGGTTTCATCTTCGCGCCGGCGAATCATGGTTTTCTTTACCAGTTCAGCGCTGTCGCGGCGGCGCTTGAGATCCCGGGCTTCCTGTTCGGCGAGTTGATTCGCTTGCAGATGCTCCTGAATGGCTTTGAACTCGCTGGCTTCCACCGTCAGATCGGATGTGTGTACCGCCCGGTGTGCCGATTCCACAAAAACAGCGTCAATCTGCACACGGGTGCGCGCCGGAGTCATACTGACCACTACGTAGCGCACCGCGATGGTGCCCGCGTCACTGCTTTCCTTGAAATGTCGCGGAGCCACCACATCCTTCCGCACTTTATAGAAAACTTTCCCTCCACCCTGCCATCGCCCAAATAACGGTGTGGATGGCGCTTCTTCCGCCCCTGTCAATGTAGGCTCCCGTTCAAATACGCGCGTGCCATGAATGATGTGATCTTCCAACACTTCGTGCAGCGCCTGAAGCACTTCGGGCTCTGACGCCATTAATTCCGACGCGAAACTTGGATTCGGACTTTGGTCCGCCTGCGTAGGGAAAGCATAAGACCACGCGCTAAGCATAATTCCAAGCACGACGACAGCGCGGATCCTTGAACTACGTCTAGTGTTCGCGCTGGTAGAGCGGCTAGAGGTGGATAAAAAGGTCGGAAGTACATGCATTTGCGTGGAGGGCCCTAAGCGAAATATGAAATATGATATCGCGCTGCCGCAGAGTACCACTTTTTCGCGGCTCAAGTATTGGCCGCCACTGAATTACTCGCCGGGATGCCTTCGCTAGCTCCGATCGTTGCCGAAAATAAAACTTTATTAAGAATGTTAACAAATTGCTTGCATTAGTTTTTTCGCAGCGATAGTATCCCCAACGGTTCAGGGACTAGGGTCCGCTCTTTTGTTACCAGGGCGCGGCCCATACCTCTCTATGGGCGTGGTCGAAAACATCGATACTGGTTTCTCGCGCATTAGACGCGCATGCGCGGTCTACGAGCAAGCCGCCATTTGTCTTCCTTTTTCCCGCAGTATTTCCAGGCTCTTTCCTTTCACCGCTACTGGTACACAAATCTTTCTTGACGTCCATCTTCATCAAAGTTTCGAGGAGGCAGCATGACCCTTTCTGTTTCCACGCACAGAAGGTTTCTTTCAATAGCATCTTCGATAGCCTTCGCCGCTTTGCTCGCTGCCCTGATGCTTGCGGACAGCCAGAGCGCCAGAGCTATCCCCGCTTTTGCCAGAAAATACGGGATGCCCTGTTCCGCTTGTCACGAAGCCTGGCCCAAGCTGAACAATTTCGGGCAGACCTTCAAGGACAACGGCTATCAACTGGGCAATGATCGCGACGCCCCGATATTCCAGCAGCCCGCCTATTGGCCTATTGCGCTACGCATTACTCCCAACTGGCATCGTGAAAGCGTCAACCGCACCGACATCGACAATCCTGCTACTGGGCTTACCACCGAAGGGCAGCTCACCACCCACGGCTTTGACCTTACAGGAATGGATATGCTCACCGCCGGAACTCTGGCGAAGAATATCAGCTTCCTGCTGGTGCCGTCCGCCGACGAGACCGGGGCATTTCATTTCGAGTCCGCCAACGTGCGATTTGACAATCTGCTGCACACCAGTTGGTTGAATGTAAAAGTCGGAAAATTTGAATTGGATAACATTGTTTCCGAAAAGCGCATTCTCACTCTTTCTGGTAACGGCGGCTCCTACCAGGGCTATCATTTCCAACCTGTAACGGAAGACACTAGCCTTTTCACTTTTGGAATCGGTGACAACCAACTCGGCGTGGAACTCTCCGGGCACTCCAGGAATGATTACACTCGCTACTCGGTAGCTCTACTAAGCAGCAATGATGGCAACGTTGATCTCCCCAGTGGCCATGGTTATGACACTTTCCTTACCTTCAGCCAGGCTTTTCAAGCAGGCAGCCTTGGGCTGCAGCGCGTCGGCGCCTTTGCGTATATCGGCCGAGCACCGACGTACCACACCCTCATTGCGGCCGATTCCACGCTCGGTGATGGCCTCGGGCAAAAGTCGTTTACCCGCGCCGGATTCTTCGGCCTCTGGTATTACAAGAAACTCGATTTCACCACCATGTACATTCATGGTAGTGACAGCGCATTTCTGGGCACCAACACTCCCTCGTACGCTGATCTCCCCGTCGGGGCGCGCAAACCAACCTGGAATGTTGGCACCATCGAAACGCACTACACCTGGAGCCCGCAGCTCATTTTGATCAATCGCTATGAACTCGTGCGCATGTCTCAGCAAGCGCTGCCGGGCTTACCCGGTAACCTGGGCGACGTTGACGTACTGACCTTCGGCTACCGTTACTATCCATTTATTTCCAGCCGCGCTGGTTTCGCGTTCCACAATGAATATTCCATCCTGCGCCAGCGAGGCACTTCCCCCATCAACGGCGTTGACGTCACCAGCAGCAGCCTGTTCCTGGGCTTCGATTTTATTTTCTGAGGATTGGAGACCACCATGCGCGCACACAAACATAACTTGAAGTGGATCTACCTCGCAGCGGCTGCGCTTCTGGCTGTTCCGTCTTTGGCCATCGCCCAGCAAGGCGCCACGTCGGAGCAAGGCTCGGCGCAGCCCGCGACAACCGCAACACCCGCGCAACAAGCTCCAGCCGCGGCCACCGTGCCAGTTCGCGTGACACACCAGGAGTCGCACCTCGGCAAGCTCACCGGACACTCGGAATCGGGACGCAAACTTTACTATCGCTTCTGCTGGGGCTGTCACGGATTCCGCGGCGATGGCAACGGGGAGAATGGCCCATATCTGAATATCCTGCCGCGCAATTTCGTTGCGGCGACTTTCAAGTGCCGCTCCACGCCCACGGGCACGCTGCCCACTGACGAAGATCTCTACAATTCCCTGGGACGCGGCTTGAATAATTCCAACATGCCTTCCTGGATTTCACTTACTGACCAGCAGCGCGCTGACATGGTCGCTTTCATCAAGACGTTTTCACCGCGCTGGCAGACTGAAAAATCCGGTGATCCTATTAATGTTCCGGCAGAACCTGCATTGACCCTGAATAGCATCAAGCACGGTCAGGAACTTTTCCAGAAACTGGAATGCTGGAAATGTCATGGACAGGAAGGCCGTGGCGATGGTCCATCAGCCTCCACATTAACCGACAGCAACGATCAACCCATCCGCCCGTACAACTTTGCCGCTGGCTCCCGCTTTAAGTGCGGCGTGACCAACAGCGATTTGTACAAAATTTTCCTTACTGGCGTGGATGGCACTCCAATGCCATCGTTTGGCGACGTGGTCAAGCCCGAAGAAGCATGGGACCTGGTGCATTACCTGCGCACGCTGCAAGTGACGCACAAGAGCCCCGAATTGGCTTTGTGGATGAGCACCAAGGAAGG
>DATHGV010000059.1:0-5215 GCA_035490135.1 Candidatus Methylomirabilota bacterium | reverse complement strand
CCGTTGGCTACGGGCCGCCCTGCTCCGGTCAAGCTAAATACTCCTAACGGGCATGGCGTTGGGCTAGGAGTAGCCGTAGGCTGTGGACTCCTAAGCGGATGAATCGTTATCGTATCGCCGTCCTGAGCCAGCGTGTCATGGATAGATTGGACGTTCGCTGCCGTGCCATGCGAATGATAAACCCTAGCGAGCGCGAAAAAGCCGTTCCAAATCAGGATGACGACGGCGCCTCTACAGATGAACCGGAATTTACACATGCTGAAGGGCGCCAATTTCAACCTGGAAGCCCACAATAATGGCGGGCCGGGGGATGGCTGTTTAACCTTGTGAATCGGCCGGGAATTTCGCAATCCAGCGACCGGGCGCAGCGAGCCTTTGAGAAACGTTTTGTTTCGCCGCGCTTGGATGACATTGGTCCACATTGACGCCAGTGTGGGCAAGCGCCAACAAATCTGTCAAACAAATTGTGTTGCGAAATTTTTGGCCCCTAGTTCACGGCCGAGCCAGAGCGGCAGAATTGCCTCCTGACTTTGTTAAATTCTATCGTCGGTGCGAAATATTCTGGAACCTTCGTACTTCAGTTTCCGTAGAAGTAAGCATACGGGAGATCAAGCAATTCTAAGGTGGCCAAGATGAAAAAAGATGCCCGCTTGACCATTCGAATTCCGAAGCAATTAAAGGACAGACTTGTTGGCATCGAACGAGTCTATGGCGTCGGGCTGCCCAAGATCGCAAACGAATGCCTCGCCGCGTTTTGCAAATATGTAGCGCAAAAGCAACAAACGCCGACCTTTCCAATTCTCATTCGCCCGACTCATGCAACGATGGAACGCCAATTGAAACTCTTTACGGAAAATCTGCCCTTGTCCACAAGCATGAACGAGCCAGAAGCCAAATACCCCGCCAAGAAAGGCAAGCGTCCGCCCTCGTCGCGCCTGAGGTCGCGACCGCCGAGGATTTCAAAATCTCGACGTCAAAGAATATAAGAACATCACGGTCTCGCTCGTGGTTCGTTGGACGTTGGGCCTTCGACGTTTAAACTAACTTGTGCGCACTGAATCACTCCAGATTCGAAATTTCATCAACGGCGAATTCGTCGAGCCGGTCAGCGAGAAATACCTCGACAACATCGAACCGGCGACTGGCAAACCTTACTCGCAAGTCGCCGATAGCGACGCGCGCGATGTCGATCTTGCCGTCACAGCGGCAGAGAAGGCGTTCCCGGATTGGTCGCGCATGCCTGCCGCAGAACGCTCGCGGTTTCTGTTGAGCATCGCCGATTTGATCGAGCGCGATCTCGAGAAACTCGCGCGCGCTGAGTCCATTGCGGATAAGTGAATTTTACGTAGCCCGGCTTAGCTCCAATGATGTAGTCGCGTCCCATCTGCATGTGGCTGGATAAGTTTTGACCCTCGGTTATCGTGTATTGGCCAAAGGGACAAGGTGTTGGCGTCGGGCGCTGGAATGCACGCAACACGTCTGTGCTCGCGACCGTAAACGACCCGTCATAGCCGTTGGCCGTGTTGAAATTGCCTACTGTGTTGCTCCTAAGCGAAAACAAACCAACTGCCGTATTGTAAGTGCCGCTGGTGAGGCTGAAATGGCGTTTTGCCCTTCTGCGGTGTTGCCTCCAGGATAGCCGCCGTCCGGTGGCGGATTGACCGCCTGCGCTTTAGGCAAAAGCCCAAAGCAGCCAATCAGGAGTGAAACGAAAACCCAAGCAGACCACCCAAGCGAACGGTGAATGCAATTTGTGGATAGAGTTGTCGTTTTCATAAACGAGTGATAAGCAATCCCGCGCGACTTTGCGAGACAAAAATCGAAACCTTTAGATGCTCGTTCCAGGTTCTCTTGCGCTCGAAACTCACGAGGGACGGCTCCAGCCTTGAAGATTTTCAGACCGAACGGCAGTGACCGTCACAGTGCCGCCGGTTACGATGGCCAACACTGCTCTAGCCGCGATTGCGGTCTGCGGCCGATGCTCAGAAATGAATCGCCTATCCTCCCCCGTCAGGTCGACTGGTCAGCTGTTGATCGCTGTTTTCCGGAGCTTCAAGATTCGGTAAACCGCGACACCAAGTATTCGGATGTCGTGACGGATCTCAATTCCGAAGATCCGGTTTACGAGGTTTTCCAAGTCCCGACAATTTGTTACGTGCGGGTGAAAGGCTTTTCCTCGGGGCAGCGGTTCACCCCGAATGCGCAAGCGCAGACGCTTTTCGATTCGGTACATCCGTTTTAGCGACTTGAGGAAGGCGTGCTCTAAGGGATACCCAAGTATAAGCACACCGTTGTTACGAAGCACTCTTTCCAACTCTTTGAGCGCAGCCTCCGGCTGGGGAATGTGCTCGATCACGCTTAAACAGACCGCCAGGTCGAACGCACAGTCAGTGAAGGGGAGATGAAGAAGGTCGGCATCGGTAAGCTTTACGTTATGCAAATCACGGTTATCCAGCATGCCTTGGGTGTAGTGGATGATGGGCGACAAATCGACCCCATCGACTTCCCGGCACCGTGCGGCGAGGCCAGGCAAAAGGAAACCTGCCCCCGTCCCGGCATCGAGGGCGCGATCACATTGCCCGGATGGCATCAGACTAAAGGCAATATCAACCCGCTGCCGAAAGACCCTGCGTGCCAGGAAATTACTCTTAAAGTATGCCTTCGCACAACCCACGCGATATTCCGGGGCTAGATCAGGCCGAAATACATCTTCGGGGTAATCCGTTTCAATCGGCAGCGGTGTCTCCATTTCCTTCTAATGTAACCGACAAGATTGTTTGTCGGTCATTTTTGTTCTTATGCAAGGCCAGTTGGGAAACCGCGTCCTTGCCGGCGACATCGGGACAGCTGTCCCAGAGGAGTCGAGAGGGATTTCCCGATAATCGCCGACACAGTATTTTTCTGCACAATCAATCTCCCGGGCCAGGATGCGCGAGCGCGCTTAACTCGAAGTGAGTGAATTGGCGTCTATATCTTTGCCTGAGGAATCAGGCGCGACCTGAACATGAGTTGCAGCGATTCAATTTCATTTGGCATGTCAATCATGGATTTCTTGGCATCAGTGGCCTATAAGCTGATGCCCGTAGTGAATCGCGCCTGGCAAATTGGTCACATCGTCGTCATAAATCTCAAGCCACTTGCCGCCGTAGCTCACAAAGTGATCCACGGTTCCGCGCAAAATTTGGTCGGCGGTCAGACCGTTGCAATTGCCGCCATTCATTCGGCAATGAGGGTCTCCGTAGCAAGCCGACAGATTTTGTCCGGCGATAGCAGGCCTTGAGTTATAGAACAATGCCCAAGCACTCGTTGGGTCTGGCGGTGCGAACGGCATGACGTTTGAGATTATTTCTTTTCCTATGACTAGCCTGGTAGATCCCCACCTAGCGCGGGTGGCGTCGCGCACGTCTCGCGCTACCGAATCCGGGTCTTGTTCCAGTGGCCGATCGATGCGTCCGATCGCCGTGTAGATCACCTGATTTGGCCAAGCGGCCATGGTTGCATCCATTATTTGCGTTCCAGCGTTTACCATTTTCGCGTGCGTGTATCCCGCCGCGAGCATTCGACTCGCTTCCGACGAGCCAGCAGGCGGGATTCCGTCAATTCGCGTTGAATCCGGCACGCTCCAATCCTCGCTATGGCGGTTGGCAAAGCTCGCAGTTGCCACCTTGACCAGCGGATTGCCCGAATAGCGCGCGCCCACCGCTGCTATCATTGCCTTCTTTTTGTCGAGAAAAGTCTGATTCCAGAAAAGCGGAATAGTTCTTAGGGTCTGGCCGCTGTCATAATAGCTGATCGTGTTTACGCCAACGGCGTCCATCACCCATTCCGGCGTATTGCCGCCCAAGGAATATCGCCCGCCCATTGTCCCAATACGGATGAGTATTTTTTTTCCGCTTGGAGTGATCTGCGCAACGTAGGCGTCCAATGTTGACCAGTCGTAAACGCCTTCGCTTGGTTCCAGGTGCCACCATTTATCACGAATCGAAATGCCGTCAACGTCGGGGTTACTTAACGTGGATCCTTTAATTTGGCGGCCGTAACCGGTCAGGCTGAACACGCCAGTCGGAAGCACCGGAAGCACCGGTGTAGGTCTTGCCAGCGGCGTCGGGCGCGGTCGCTCCGTCGGCGTAGGCACTCCGGCACTGGCAAGGAGGACCGGGGGCGCTAGCCAAGCCAAATCAGCTGCGATAAGAGGAATTTCGGAGAATGCTTTCTCCGTCGTCGGAAGAAATGCGCAGAATAGCGCGCCAACTAAAAACGACGTTCTAAACGGACGGGATCGACGGTGTGTTTTCTTAGTGATCATATTATTGGTGACGTTGTCTCCTGGTTCGATTTCGGGCTGCCGGAATCAAACCGGCACTCTCTGGCTCTACGTCTGGGGTTCTATCATTACAACAAAGCGCCATTTGAGCCGACGGCTGCAACTGTCGGCTCACTTTTCTGTCTGGCCGCTTTGTGTCCACTTTGGTTTTTACGGACGAGTCTTTGCTTTTTCCCGCTGGGACTCGTCGCGATGCGGGTCACATAAAGAATCAATGGCCTTCGCAACGCAGCACCTCTTGTGACACAAGTGGTGCCGGACTGTCAACAAAATTTCAAACTTATTTTTGGAACTTGCGCCTCCAGTTTCCGTAGAAATCTGCGTGACCAGTTGTGCCCCTATTATCGAGCCATGAAGCAGCGCAAAGCCCAAATGATCAAGGCGCGCGTTTCAACTAATATGAAGCGTGGAATTGATGACCTCGCCGATAAACGCGGCGAAAGCGAAGCGGTTATCGTTCGCGAAGCTCTCACTCAATATTTGAGGGAATCAACAATTCTGCTTGAGAGCAAGCCGTCGTATCGTCCCAAAAAGCCAAACTAATTCCGCTCGCGAATTATCTTTAACGACCCGCTTCTCGATACTGACTTCAAAACTGGTTGAAGTCATGTTGCTAAGAGCCATCAATCGCGAGAAGTTTCCGCGAGGGCTGGACAAACTGCGCGCTATCAAGTTTGCGAAAGATTCGATCCTCCATGCCACTGCCGGCGTGCCATCGACTTCGAGGGTATCCAAGGTGCATGGGATGCATGGCGACGTATCGAGGCGTTGCGCAGCCCCGAAGCCGATCCTGTGGAGCCGCCGACAGTGAGCGAATTAGAGGAGGCGCTAGGCGAGCGAGAGGTGCGAACTTTGGAAAGGGAATTGGCGGAACCGGCTTGATCGAATCGA
>DATHGV010000058.1:0-3631 GCA_035490135.1 Candidatus Methylomirabilota bacterium | reverse complement strand
GGCACTTCCACCGCGGCATGAGCCCCCTCAGGACCACGCTGCGATTCGGGAATGGAAGCGGTCGGTCTTGACAGTCAGCCCGCTCTCCGGCAATTTGCCGATCCATGCGCCACCGCGTTAGTGATGCCAAGATGGCAAGCGTGGCATGCAAAAGGTTGCCTGCTAACCGGGACATCGTCGTTCCTTTTTCGGGCGAAACGGGCGAGTTGTGATGAACCTGTTCGGTGAAATGAATTCGTGGAACGCCGTGGACCAGCGCCGCCTCTAAGACAAAAACGTGATGAAGAAAAAACGATTGGGGGAAATACTTTACGAACGGGGCCATATTTCCGCCGCCGACCTGAAGAAAGCCCTCCAAGAACAAGGGAAGATTATCCGCCTAGGCGAACTGCTGCTGCAGCGGAAGCTTGTTTCGAAGAAGGAACTCGCGGCGGCGCTGTGGGAAGTATCGGGCATCGAACATGTGGATTGCCACGAGCTAGACCCTCCAACCGAGACATTAAGGCTGATTCCTGCCGCTCTCGCGAAAAGGTGCCGCGCCATTCCGATTGAGGCGAATGTAAAAACAGTTACTGTTGTCATGGCTGAGCCGCAAAACTTGCAGCTCTTGGATGAGCTTCGTTTCAAAACGGGGTTGAAGATTGTGCCGAAATTCGGTTTTCAGGACGAGGTGCTCGGGGCCCTCGAACGATTGTACGGCACATCGGAGGCACCTCCGGAAGCGATTCAAGTTGCTGACGATACTACCGGGATGGAATTCATCTCCTCGAGCTCGCAGGAGCGGAACGTAGAGGCGATGCGGGAGATGCAGGTCGAGCTGCAGCACAAATCGAAAACCACGCCGGCAGTGCATCTCGTGGCAATGATGATCAAGGCGGCGGTATCCAGAGGGGCCAGCGACATTCACATCGAGCCACAGCAGAACGAAACCGCCGTGCGGTTCCGCGTTGACGGTATTTTGCGCGATTACCAACGGATTCCGCGCATCCTGCAAAACACGGTTGCTTCGCGGGTCAAAATACTTTCCGACATGGACATCGCAGAAAGACGCAATCCTCAGGACGGAAGATTTCTGGTGAAGATCGCCGGCCGAAGAGTCGACCTGCGTGTTTCTACGCTTCCGACGCAATACGGCGAAAAAGTTGTGATGAGACTGCTGGAGGGCGAATCGCCGCTGAAGGATTTCGCGGCCCTGGGCCTCCCCAAGGAAATCGCCGATGCGCTAAGCGAGACTGTGCGGCTTCCGCAAGGAATGCTGCTGGTGACTGGGCCAACAGGCTCCGGCAAGAGCACGACCCTATATTCGTGTCTGCATCTGATCCAGCGGCCCGCGGTCAACATCGTCACGGTAGAGGACCCGGTGGAATACGTCTTACCGGGGCTCAATCAGGTGCAGGTAAATGTAAAGGCCGGGCTGACGTTCGCCAGCTGCCTGCGTTCGGTTCTGCGTCAAGATCCGGACGTCGTCATGCTGGGCGAAATTCGGGATATGGAGACGGCGGAGATAGCTGTCAAAGCGGCGCAGACAGGCCACTTCGTGCTTTCTACGTTGCATACGAACGACTGCATTTCGGCTGTCACCCGACTGATTGACCTCGGTGTGCCCGGATATCAAATTGGAAGCGCGCTGAGCGCCATTATCGCGCAGAGGCTGATTCGGCGACTATGCACATGTCACTCCTCCTCGCCGCCGACAAAGGAATACATCCAGACGGTCAGGGCGGCTGGGCTGACGGAGCCACCGGAACTGCAAAACGTGGCCAAGGGATGTGAGGCTTGCGACTTCACCGGATACCGCGGGCGCATCGGGATTTATGAGATGCTGCCATTCAACGATGCGTTACGGCAATCGGTGCGATCTGGAAATCACAACGACGAAATGAGAATCCTGGCACGCCAGAACGGAATCAAATTCATGCAGGACTATGCATTGGACCTGGTACGCGAGGGGCTAACCACGATCGAGGAGGTGCAGCGCGTCGTAGCCTTCGGCCAGGCGTCGGCGGAAGCCTGTAAATCTTGCGCGCGAGAACTGTCGCCGAATTTTGCCTTTTGCCCGTTCTGCGGGATCAACCGGCTCAGCTCGCAGCCACCTCCGCGTGTGAAAAGAGTGGCGCGCAAACGGGAGGCGGTCAACAAATGACGGACAACGGTCGATTGCCTGGAAAACCGCCGATTGCAAGGTGCGGCCCCCGGGTCTATAGCCTCCGCGAAATCACGATCTCGTACGAAGGACAGAACGCGCAAATTGTGGTGAAGCCGCCAAATCTCAGCACGCGAGGAATGTTCATCAACACGAGTCAAATCTTTCCCGAGGGAGCAGTCTTAAATCTGCGATTTACTCTGGTGCTGACTGGTGTGCACGTTCGAACCCGCTGCGAAGTGCGCAACTGCCAGGCGGGCGTGGGGATCGGTGTGGAGTTCATCGGGCTTCCGGCCGAGGCGATGAAGATGATCGAACGTGAAATCGCACTGAGCGCTGGAACGCTTACGCGGAGGAGACCGCGAAAGAGATTGAAAAAGGCAATCTCGCGAACCGCAGGCAAGCGCCGCCACTAGTTGCATGCGAAGCCGCAGCAGAATTTCGGAGAAGCATCGACCATCCTGGGCTTCTACCTCACCGATCGTTGCTCTTGGCCAGCTCCAAATTTATTGGTTGTTGAGGTATCTTGCGCGGTTGTATACGCACCCTCGCTCAGAATCAGGCCCACGTCGGCGTCGCCCAACTCTCCGATGGGCGTAGGTTCTTCGTCCATCTCGCCGACCACTGAAACATTGGCCGCTCGAAAATCTAGAATCGGCTTCCCGCATTCGAGGTATTCGGGAACGAAAACAAATCTGTGCGTGCATCCAACTCTTCGCCACGCACCTGCTCGGGTGACACACACGCGTGGGGTGCCAATCGCTGTGCCAAGTCGCGTCAACTGTTCCAGCTCGCTGACCGTGGGCATCGCTGAAAGATCCGCGCCCCCGCCCGCTGGCGCCAGCTTGGCTAAGCCAAAATCCAGAATCTTGGCGTGCCCTCGCTCGGTGACAAAAATGTTGTCAGGCTTGATATCGCGGTGAACGATGCCCTTGGCATGCGCGGCACTGAGCGCGTCGGCAATTTGAATGGCCAGTTCCAGCATCTCGTCGAGAGGCACGCCAGAAATTCGGTGCTTCAAAGTCTGCCCGTCGAGAAACTCCATCGCAATGAAGGGCTGGCCGTTGTGTTCGCCGATTTCATAGATGGTGCAGATATTTGGATGGTTCAAGGCGGAAGCAGCCTGTGCCTCAGGGTCGAAGCGGCTGAGAGCTTGTGAGTCTGACGCGAGCCCGTCAGGAAGGAACTTCAATCCAACGAAGCGATGTAGCTTGGTGTCTTCGGCCTTGTAGACAACACCCATGCCGCCGCCACCGAGCTTTTCAAGAATGCGGTAGTGCGAGATCGTTTGATCGATCACGCAGGAAGGCTCTGCCTCAGTCGGTACATCTTAGCGACACGATAACGGCCCGTCAACGAATGGCGCCTCTGTTCCGAACGTGCGCAGCCCTGGCCCTGCCTCACAACTGGCTAGTCCAGACGGTAGCTCCTGGCTTGTCGATTATTACCGGAAGTAATCGTCGCAAACGGTGCTCCAAGCCATTATCG
>DATHGV010000057.1:0-10908 GCA_035490135.1 Candidatus Methylomirabilota bacterium | reverse complement strand
GCTTTGGTTTTACATTTCCTTCCGCGTCGTAGGGGAACACTTCCATGCGATCGCCGATGTCGTTGTTCACTGCGAAAAGTTCGCGGTTGCGCGGATCTGACGCTACCCCAGCGACAAACATCATCCCCGTCGCGGGCCCGCGCACTTGACTAACAGGTTCGCTAATCGCATCCGACCCAGGGACGGTTCCTGTGGCGCGGTCATAAACCAGCAGACCGCCGCGATTGGAGTCGCTCATCAAAACCTTGTTGTTCTCGGGATCGACGGTAACGCTGTGGAGGCTAGGATAGGGATCGGCGACGGAACGCACCGGCACGATGTCACCACCGGTCGTCTTCTCCAACTCAGAAGCTTCCACGATCCCTGGGGTGGACCAGGTGGACGTGGAACAAGCGTCTTGCGAGTTGTCATCGGCGAGGACCGCGGAAACACTCGGTCCTGAGCTGAGCATGGCGAGGGTTAAACCGGCGGCTAGGCTAACTAATAAGGTCAGGCAACCGCCCAACTTTGCCGGGGGTCCCCAAAAATGGAGGTGTCCTCGCATTAAGAGCCTGCCCCGCTCGCCGAACCGCTTGGCGCGTGTGGGCGGCGAAACAAGCAGTCCAAGGGTTCGCCACGAAGTCCCAAACGGAAGCCTGAGGGCGAGATGGCAGCGAAATGCACTTTGGCTTAATATCAGACCAATGAGGTCAAGTCAAGAAAAAATTCATGCCTCGCATTTGCTTTTCTGATGATTTACCGCCTTTATTCAGGACGTTTCATCATATTTGGCCGAAATTTCGTAATTTTACCGACACTCCTGTCGTGGCTGCGCATCGACGTCCCTTAAAATTTTACATTTGAAAAAAGAAGTTGGTCTAACATAAGACCTGTGGTATAGTGCGCTGCTAGTAGCCTATCTCACAGGTCCGGAGTTGCATGCCACGCCCCGATCTCGATAATCCTTTTAACATCACTGGGCTTGCTCGGCCACGCATCCACGAAGCGGTTGCCGATCAGATTCGCCAGGCCATTTTTAATGGCCTCCTTCTGCCCGGCCACAAGTTACTGCCTGAACGGGAGATGGCCGAGAAATTTCAGACCAGTCGCGTAGCCCTCCGCGAAGCTCTTCGCGCTCTTGAAAAGGAAGGAATGATCACTATCAAGCGCGGATCGGGTGGCGGCGCGTTCGTAGCCGACTTTGATAACGCCTTACGTGCTCTGCTGGATTCTTTGAGTACGGTTGTAAAATTGGGCCAAGCCAAGAGCGCTCACCTTACCGAAACACGCGCGATTCTCGAGCCGGAAATTACCCGGCTGGCTACCTTACGCGCCACTCCCGAGAATATCCAGGCCATCGAAGCCGTGGTTGTGGCCCAGGAAAAGGAGTTGGAATCGGGAGAGCTCAGCAGAAAATTGGATATGGAGTTTCACCGCCGAGTCGCTCAGGCCGCCAACAATCCGGTTTTGAATATTGTGGTCAACGCCGTGAACGAATCGATTCGCGATGCCATCTTCCGGTCAAAACGCAGCATCGAGATGCGCGGCAGAGTGGTGCAATACCATCGCAATATTCTCGAGGCGATAAAGAGCGGTGATGCCGCCCGCGCGCGCGCCGTAATGACCGAGCACGTCGTCGATGTGCAGTGCCATCTCGAGACAACTGACCATGAGTGATCTGATACCCAGACTGACGCGTGAAAAACTTCATCCTGATTTGCAAGCGTATTTGCGGCCGCGCATTGAGCGGTTAGGCTACCTGGGAGAATTTTTTCAATGTGCCGGCCATCAACCGGCAGCGCTTCTTTCTTTTCTGGAATACACGGACCGTTTGAAACACGCCTTGCCCAATAACTTGACGGAGATTGTGTCATTGACCGTCGCGCAGCTCATGAACAATGGTTATGAGCGTGTGCAGCATGAGCGGCTGTCTTTGACACTGGGGTTCGGTGAAAACTGGTTGCGCGAAGTGTTGTCGTTGAGGGGCGATGGGACAGGACGCATGTCCGAAAAGGAAGTTCTGGTACAGCGCTTGGTGATGGCGGCGATCAATCGCAGAGGCCACGATATCACCGCGGAACTTGAACCGGTCGTCCGTTCCATCGGCCCCGCGATGTCCATTGCCATTCTGATGCTGGTGGGGCGTTATCTTTCACACGCGATTATTGCCAATGCGTTGAATCTGGCTCCTCCGGTACCGTCACCCTTGGCGATGGAGACCAGTACTTGAGGTAAGAGAACGCCGCAGCGGAGAGCCGCATGCGGAAGTCGCAAGGGCAAGAATTTTTCAACCGCATTTGCAGTCGATTGCCTCGTAAAGACTTGATAAGGAGCACGGACATGGAACCAAAAGACTTTCATTTTGCAGATCGTAGCGGAGCGAGCGAACCCAAGGTCGAACTCATCGCTCCAGTGGTTATTCCCAAGGAAGCGATAGACGCGGAGGTCGAGCGCCTGGCTAATTTGCCTGTGCCCGCGAATGGACGCCGCGAATCGGCCGTTGTGAATCCCCTGACTGGAGTGGGAGACGGTTTGGCTCCGGGCATTGAGGTCTCGATCTCGGTTTTGAAACCAGGTGAGAAGACCACTCCGGTCCGCCATAACGCCTCGCTGGTGAATTTCTGCATCCAGGGCAGCGGACGAACCAACGTAGATGGCAAAGAAATCCGCTATTCGAAATATGACGTTTGGACCACTCCGTCATGGGTCATCTACGAACATGAAAACAATACCAAGGAACTTCAGGTCCGCTTGACCTACAGCAATGCACCGCTGCTGAGAAAAATGAAAGTGTACATCGTCGACGAAAATCCCTTGACCGAAGTGAAGAAGGCCAAGAAATTCAAGGATGAGCACGCTGCCGCGCAGAGTCCCTTCGGAACGTTCCCAATCTCGGATGACGGCGCGCAGCTGATGCCCTATGAAAAATTAATCAGTCCAGATGTAGTCAAACACAATCCGCTGCATTTTCCGTGGGGCCGCGTACAACAGGAATTGGACAAACTGGCGGCGCTCGGAAAGAGCTATCTGGGCCGCCGTTTGTACCTGCTCTACAATCCCAACACCAAACACACTAACGGCACGACGAGTAATTTTTTTGCGGCCATCACTATCCGGCCGAAAAATATCGTGGACCGGCCGCATCGCCACGTGGGCGCGGCAGTCAATTATTATTTTGCGGGCAAAGGTTTCAGCGTGGTGGAAGGCAAGCGCTATCCCTGGAAGGCCGGCGATCTGATGTTCTCCGCGCCGGGCTGGGCAGTGCACAATCACGCATCACTCGAGGAAGACGTCTACGAACTCACTATCCAGGACAGCCCACTGAACATCTGGATGGGCTCTTTATTGTGGCAGGAGAGTTTGGACCAGCCCATCGAATCTCTGGGAGCGGACGAAGGCTTCTCCACGAATCGCGCCGCATAAACCCTGTTGATTTCGGCTTGCGCGCCAGCTTCGTGCGCGAATCGGGAAAGCGAATCGCTATGCTTCAGATGCAGAAGAAATTTCTGTGTGGTTCGTATCCACCGCTGCTTACGCCTTTTCGTGATGGCAAAGTGGACTTTAAAAAATTCGCGGAGTTGACCGAGCGCCAGGTCCGCGAAGGCTCGCACGGAGTGTTGGTCTGCGGCACGACCGGCGAACCCAGCAGCCTGACCGTGGAGGAACGCACCGAACTGCTCAAGGTTGCGCTGCAGGTGACCGCCAAACGAATTCCGGTTGTGGCGGCGACCGGGTCACAATCGCTGGCGGAAACTCTGGAGCTGACCAAACGAGCCGAGCACGCTGGAGCGGATGCGCTTCTGATCGTGACGCCGTATTACTGCAAACCTTCCCAGCGCGGGTTGGTGGAATATTTCGTGACTGTCGCAGAACGCACCGCGCTTCCGTTCATGATCTACCACATTCCCGGTCGCACCGCGGTCACAGTAACTGTCGCGACAGTGGCGCGTATCGCTGAGCGTGCTCCTAACCTGGTAGGAATTAAGCACGCCGCCAACGACCTGGAATTCGTAACAAAATTAATTCTCAGCTTGGGCTCGGAGTTCCGCATCTTCTGCGGGCTCGAGGCTCTCAGCCTGCCAATGCTGGCGGTGGGCGCGAAGGGCTTGATGAACGCCGTCAGCAACCTCGCACCTATGCGTGTCGCGTCGCTTTACAACGCCGTGGCTGCGGACGATCTTCCCACCGCCCGTAAATTGCACGACGAACTTTTTGAGCTCAACGAATCGATCTTTCTCGACACCAATCCGATTCCGCTGAAATATATGATGAACCGCCTGGGTCTGCTGGATTCTCCGGAGTTGCGGCTCCCACTGATTTCTCTGGACCCCCAACAAGCGCCCATTCTGGATGTGGTGTTGGATCGGGCCGGATTGCTGCAAACCGCAGGTTCGCGGGCCAGCTAAATTTCTTGCGGCGCGCGTGAATTCTGCACGCATGGTTCATCGCGCCGTTACTCTGTGGTTCGCAACACGTACTGACGATAGAGGTGCAGCGCGGTGAACGGCACGCGGCGAATGCTGGCGCTAGTGGTGGTCTTGCTGTTCTTGTCCGGCGCTGTATCGATAATCAGCTTCGATGGCAATCTTCGATCAGCGGCTCCCGTTTCTCCTTCCTGGGAAGCTCTGTTGGCAGCGTCCATGCCTATGGAGATGTGCCTCCCTCCCTCCCTCGCAGAAAGTGAAAAGGCAGTGGAGTCCAACGCGGATCCAATGGGCGGCGAACTTCCTCCGATCCGAATGGTCAGCGATCCATATCCAACCTTCAACGGAATTTCTCTGGATCCCGCAAATAATCGCGTAGCCATGAGCGACGAGAATCGCAAGAGTGTTCTGGTTTACGATCGTACCGGCGGAGATAAATCCGCTGCGGTTACTGCCCCGCTCCGCCAGATCCTTGGTCCTGAATCGCAAATCGGATATATCGCCGGAATAATGTTTGATCCGGCGCATCGCGAAATTTACGCGGTAAACAATGATCTGGACGATCGCATCGTGGTGTTCGATGAAGATGCTCGCGGCGATGTGACGCCCAAGCGTCGCTTGTATGTGCCGCATCAAGCCTGGGGCCTTTCACTGAATCCCGCCGCAGACCAGTTTGCAATTTCCGTGCAACAACTCAGCATGGTAGCGTTTTACCGCCGCGAAGCCGCCGGACTGGAAGCGCCGCTGCGCATCATCGAGGGCCCAGATACGGGACTGGCCGATCCGCATGGCATTCACTGGGACGTAAAGAATCACGAACTGATCGTGGCCAACCACGGAAATTCTTCGGTCATCGCGTCTTATTCCGCATACGATGCCGGCGTGTCCACCAAAGAGCTCTCTGCCGGCGGACACTTCCTCCCGCCATCGCTCACTATTTTTGATGACTCCGCAAAAGGCAATGCGAAGCCGGTGCGCATTATTCAAGGCCCGCGCACGCACTTGAATTGGCCTATGGGGGTTGATCTCGACGACCAGCACGATGAAATCGCCGTGGCCGACAATGGCGATAATTCCGTCGTAATTTTCCGCCGCTCCGATTCCGGCGACGCTGTACCGCTGCGCGTCATTCGTGGCCCCCGCACCGGCATCTCCAGCCCCATGGGTGTGGCGGTCGACGCGAAGAACGACGAAATTTGGGTCGCCAACTATGGCGACCATACTGCTGCTGTTTACGCGCGCACCGCTAATGGCAACGTCGCGCCCAAGCGCATTATTCGAAACGCTCCAGAAGGCACGCCGACGGGCGGCTTTGGCAATCCTTATGCGGTAGCTTACGATTCGAAACGCGATCAACTTCTCGTTCCGAATTGAGTAAGCCAGCCGCGCATTGCGGTGTTTGCCAGGTCGGCAAACGGAAATTCAAATCCGGTGCGAATCATCGAAGGGCAATCAACGCACTTGAGCAGAACCATGCACGGGCTCGCTTACGACGCCACCCATGACGAAGTAGTCGTGCCAGTGGCGCTGGGCGCGGCTGTGTTGACCTTCCGCGGGAGCGCTCACGGCGAGGAGCCGCCCATTCGAACCATTCAGGGTCCCAACACTCACCTGGTTCGCCCGCACACTCTCGCGGTCGACGAAAAAAACGGGGAGATCATCGTGGCCGATACCAGCAGCCGCAGCTTGCTGGTCTTCGCGCGCGATGCCGATGGCGATGCCCCGCCCAAACGCATAATCGCGGGACCTAAAACCGGCTTGCTTTTTATCGTGGGTGTAGCTGTCGACCCCCTGCATGACCGCATCGTGGCCGCCAGCGCTTCCAGCGTTAAAGGCGGCACCACCGGCCTGTTTATTTTTAATCGCACCGCTCAGGGCGATATCGCTCCGCGTGGAGTGATCGCGGGCCCGCGCACCGGCATTGTCCGGCCCTGGCAATTAGCACTAGACCCACAGCTCGGCAATGTTTTTGTCGCCGCTATCAATAACGAAAATCATCCGCCCTATGCGCTGGAGATGCCCAGAAAAGATTTACCGCCCGATACCGACTTGCCTTCACCATGGAATACCGGCGCACCCGGATTCGTCGGCATCTGGAGCATCGACGACAACGGCGACGTTCCTCCCCGCGGAATCATCAAGGGTGCCGGAAGCTTTCTCGTACATCCAGCCGGCGTAGCCATCGATCCGCAAGGCGGCGAAGTATTCGTGACCGACGGCGTACGCAATGGCTTGTTTACTTTTCTCGCACCCAAATTCTTTTCCAAAGATTCCCGTTCGCTGGAAAAACCAGCCGACCGATCAGCCGGGAGCAATCGCCGATGATTTTCGCGAGCGGCTCTTTTAGGCGATTCCACGTTCTGACCCTGACGACAATAGTGGCGGCCGTCGCTTACCTCCCTGTAACCGCTCAGGAACAACTGCCGCCCCGCACCGATCCTCCACTTATTCTGACCGACACTATCGGCATGCCCAACGTGGAAGGCCGCATCGACCACTTTGCCATCGATCCCGGTGGACGCTTATTTGTTTGTGTTGTGGGCAACGATACCGTCGAGGTGCTCGAGACGCTCAGCGAAAAACGAATCCACACCATTAGCGCGGTTCCTCATCCGCAAGGCGCCGCCTACGCACCGGCCCTCAAGAAACTGTTTGTGGGGAGCCGTGACGGAAAATTATACGTTTACGATGGAACCTCTTTCGACCTGCTGACCTCCATAACCTTTGATGGTGACGTCGACAATCTGCGCTACGATGAAACCGGTCAGCGCGTTTACGTCGCTCACGGCGATGGAGAATCCGCCGGAATCGCGGTCGTGGACGCCCAAACGAATCAACGTCTGTCGGAAGGCTATAAGTTGGGCGCGCATCCGGAATCGTTCCAGTTGGAAAAATCGGGACCGGCTATCTTTGTGAATTTGCCTGATCTCCATGAGATCGCTGTGATCAACCGGAACACTCGCACGATTGCGAAATGGCCTTTAACTCACATCGAGGGTAATTTCCCGATGGCGCTCGACGAAGCCAACCATCGCCTCTTTGTGGGTAGCCGCACTCCGCCGCGACTGCTGGTATTCGATACCACCACGGGCCACGTGATCGCCACTATGCGCACTGTCGCCGATTCCGACGATCTCTATTACGATGCGACCTATAAGCGCGTGTACGTTCCCGGTGGCCAAGGATTTGTAAGCGTCTTTCAGCAAAACGATGCGGACCATTATGACCTGCTGGCGGAAATTCCTTCCTCATTAGGTGCCCGTACCGCAGGTTACGCGTCGAGGATTGGCCAGAAAGGCCGCGACCGCTTTTATCTGGCCGTGCCCGGCCGCCAGGGGCATAGCGCAGAAGTGTGGATTTATCAGGCGCAGGAATAAGTTTTTCCCAGAGCCGCATTTTGCAATTAGATGAAGTCTGTAACATTGTTTAAAGGCCGATGAGAGGAATCCGGGGAACAGCATGAACAAAAAACAAAAAGCCAGTAACAAAATACGCGAGCGGGCCACTTCATTTTTTGCACGCCAAGCGCACCTGTGCACGTTTGCACTTTTTTCCATACTGTCCTGCAGCTTTGCTCTGGTTGCGCTTTCCTCCGCAGGCTCAGCGAATATTTCTCCTGCAGCTCCGGCGATTCCATCCACCGCTGAGGGGCAATCGCATAACAAAGCCAAGCCTAAGGAGGACGCGGACCTCTCCGGCAAATCTTCCGAGGAACTCGCCGCCTACGTCTTCGAACATCATCACTGCAACAATTGCCACACCATGGGCGCGGATGGAAAGTTCGGATTCAACGAACGCGGCAAGGAAGTCGGAAAGGGTTTCGAAGGCTGCATCTCGCTGCTCACTTCCATGAACGTCATCGCGCAAGTAAAACCCGCGAACCGCACCGAAGATGAAAAACGCAAAGTGGCGCATTTCGAACAATTCGGTTGCACGACTTGCCACACCATCGTTCCCGGCAAACTGGGACTTACAAATTACGGACAGAAGTTGAAGTCCATGCACATGGCTTGCACCGACGTGGAAAAAATCGTCACTAAGAAGTCTGAGGTTTACTGATGCGCTTCACCATTAGGACCAGGATCGGCTTGCCCATACTTTCCTTACTCTTTCTTTTTTCCGCGCTCGCCGACGCGCAGCAAAAAACCATGCCGCCACCAACCCAGGACCGCCCGCTGGAGAGCCGCATCGAAACCATGGAGCGCGCTCAGCGTGACGAGTGGCAAAAGCCCGACGAGGTGGTCAAAGCGCTGGATTTGAAACCCGGTGAGGTAGTGGCCGACATCGGCGCTGGAAGCGGCTACTTTAGTCGTCGCATCGCCAAAGTTGTCGCGCCCGACGGGAAAGTGTATGCCGTAGATGTGGCCGCCGACATTCTCGGTTATTTAAAGGAGCGCGCCGACAAAGAAGGCTTACATAACATTGTCACTATCGTGTCGCAGCCAGGCGATCCCATGCTGCCCACTAATGCCGTGGACCTGGCATTTTTTTGCGATACCACTCACCACGTCGATCATCGCGTTGAGTTTTACAAAAAACTAGCGTCAGCCGTCAAAGCACATGGCCGCATGGCCATCATCGACTATCCTCCCGATAGTCCGCACGCGCCGCATAAGCCCGAGCAACTGGTGCCCCCTTCTCAGGTCATCAGTGAAGCCGAACAGGCCGGCTTCAAATTCGTCAAGGACTTTCAGTTCCTTCCCTATCACTATTTTCTAATATTTGAGAAAAACTAGATACTCGCCAACGTGCGGACGCCATCCTCGACACGTTGGGAGTGACCTCGCGGGTGCGAGAGAAAAACCCAACGCCGTTCTGCTAGGCTAGAACCGGTTACATTTTCCAATTACTAGAAAAGTTTATAATGGCTGCAAACGGCCTATGACGATCACGCGGTTTGGATGGGATATCTCGCCGTCGATCCGATTTTTGACCGATACCGCTCGCATGAACGCTTTAAAGATCTTCTCCGACGCGTAGGCCTGCCCTGACTGGCCGTCCGCAACGCTCTTCGAGACAGGATCGTGCCCGATCCGAGCAGTGCGGTTGTTCCCGGTGCAAGAGTGGCGATCAAGGACAATGCCAAGGGCACGATTCACGCGACGAAAACCGATCGAGAGGGCGCGTATCTTTTTTTTCTGGCGCCGGGGCGATACACGCTGACGGCTACGCGCGATGGTTTTCGAAAGGAGATTCGAGCTGTGACGGTCCTGTTGGGTCCGCCAGTCACAGTTCAAACGTCAGATCGCAGATCTCCCAATAGTGCACGTCGGCAACCTGGGGTAAGTCCATCTGGTAAACGCGCTTGTATTGACTGGTCTGGCCACCTTCCGAGGTGGTCGGCTACACGGAAGTTATCCAGAAGCGGCGCTGGGGGACATTTCTCTCCGATTCTCCAACCAATAGCACGCCTGCTTGGGAGGCAGACGTTCCATCCTAAGGAGACCTCTTGGCAGGGATCGAGCCCGCGATTCAAGCTCAGCGAGCTTCAGACGTTGAACACAATTTCTCGCGCAAGTTTGTGAAGAAAAATTTCAAGTCGCAGATTGCACGAAGCGTAGTAAATCGACTCCACGAAAGAAAAACAGAAAAACTGCTAGCAAACGAGAAAGGAACTTTTTTTAGGAAGATTTGGAAACGAAAAGCAATTATTGAAAAATATAAGAACAACGTAACTCGTTTAGAATCTGGAGCGGGCGACGGGAATCGAACCCGTATCTAAAGCTTGGGAAGCTTCTATACTGCCATTGTACGACGCCCGCTCATTCCTCTAGTTTGTTGATTATACACAACCAAGCGACTGCCGGTACAGCGCGGCCGTTTTCCAATAACTTCCATATTTTCCAATTCCATCTTGGAGAACGCCTCTTGCACCTTGTCGAGTGGAATTTGCCCAGTATATCTTGCCGTCATCACAGCTGAACTGTGACCCATTTGTTGGCGGAGGACCGCAGGATTCATTCCGGACAACTCCCACTTGCGATTGCAGCCGTGACGAAACGCATACATCCCAGCCTGAGGAAGCCCAAGGGTTCTCAATACAGCGAGGAGAGACGGTTGAATGCAAAAGAATATTCTGCGAGAGAGGAACAGAAACTTTTGGACGCACTTGGCCGTGGTTTGCTCAAGGAGTTTCCAAATCCCGAACGCAGCGGATGTCCAGGCGCGGACATTCTGAAGAGAATCGCGTCTCGAACGATGCCACTCAATGAAGCGGAAAAGTGGCTCGATTCATCTAGGTTCCTGCAGCCCCTGCTTTGGCGACTTCTCTGAATTCCGTAGAGCTTACGAATCCCGCCGGAATCGCACGCTGCTGCAATCGCGGCAAGCATTTTGGCTGTTGCCTGTATCGGCGGTTGGTTCTTGTTGCAAAGGCATAACGAAGGTCTGGTGGCTCAGGCGGCCGTGTTGGATTTAAGGAATCGTTCGCTACCGCGCGGCGCAGAACCGAACCCAACTGAGGCACCGTTAGTGGTGAATCACGCGGCTAGACACTGGAATATTT
>DATHGV010000056.1:0-11153 GCA_035490135.1 Candidatus Methylomirabilota bacterium | reverse complement strand
CAAATTCAGGACCATGCACGTGAGATCAGACGAGATGTTGATGAACCACCTTGCGGGTGACCCAGCCGCCGCCGCCGAATGGCACAAGTACGCGAAACTTCGGGATCATGATCCGAGGCTGACTCGTTTCGGGCGTTTTCTCCGTCGCTGGAGCATTGACGAGCTCCCTCAACTCCTGAATGTCTTGACCGGCGAAATGAGTCTCGTGGGTCCGCGTCCGTACCTCCCGCAACAACGCGAGAGAATTGGCGTTGACCTGTTTACGATATTATCCTCGCGACCAGGCATGACGGGTTTCTGGCAGGTGAGTGGGCGAAACCAACTGACGCTGGACGATCGCGTACAGCTGGAAGCTTGGTACGTGAGAAATTGGACGGTGTGGTTTGACTGCATCATCCTGGCGAAGACTTTCCGAACCGTATTATTCCCTCAGACTGGCCCCGAGCTCAGCAGTTTTACTGTGCTGGACGGCAAGGTAGATTCCCCCACTCACGTTCCATCCGCAAAAGTGCGCAGTCATTCGGCATAAGCGCCGCATGTGCAATGTAGACTGACCAAGACTTACATCACATTATAACTATTACTAACTATTACCAGTTTTGCGCGGCGACCGAGCGAACGATTAGGTAACTGGGCCGGAGATGGTTCCATCGTAGCGTTCCTTCACATGGCTGATGAGCAGCCGGATGCTGTTCGCCAGTTGCACCACTTCGCCTTCCCCGCGAATTTCAAATTCAATTTCATAATTGCCTGCTGCAGCGTGGTCCACCGCTTCTTTCAAACTCATCAAAGGCCTTACCACCTGCTGCGGCAGCACAAAACTGATCCAGATACTTACCAGCAGCGTGATTGCCGATACGATGCTCAACGCCCACTCCGAATGCGAAATCAATCGCCGGGCTCGTCGATGGTCTCCGTCTATGCGATCCCAGTTGCGCGCTTCCAATTCCGAAGTCAGCCGCAAAACATCTTGCCCGGAATTCTGTAGGTCAGTAGTAATCTGCTGCAGCGCGGGATTCCCCTCCTGCGCCGTCTTGGTGATCTGCGTATCAAAAGAGCCAATCCTCGCTCGTAACTCCTCGATTAGTTGATCCCGCGGTTTATTTCTCGCCCCTTTCAGGATGCTCCCCAGGTCTTTCTCGTACGCCTGCAAAACATTTTGAATTCGATCCGCTGGCGCCTCTCCGGGCTTCTGCATGTTGGCGACCGCGTTCTTGAATTCCTCGTCGTACTGGTGCAGGGCTATTAACGCCTGGTCCGTCAGCGGTTGATCTGCGGCATTCAGCTCGCGGATCGCTCGCAAAATCTGCTCCAGCTTGGAAATCGACTCGTGATTGGCCTGCAAAGAAGAGGGATCGTATAGCAGCAAATAATTCCTCTCCGCCCGCCTGGCCTCCAGCATCTCGATGGAAGCTTGTTGAGAAAGCGTTGCCGCCGGTGCATCGAAGCTCACGATGCGGTCCACGATTCGTCCTACCACCAGCAGGTAGTAAATCGCAAAAAAAATCACCGGCACCAGAATCAATCTCACCACCGCCAGGCTAAGGGCCACACGCCGTCGCAGCGAACCGCCCGGTGCGAGCACCTTAAACGATCTCCGAATCGCCAATCTCATCGTTAAGTTCTCCTCACGCCCTCCGCACCATAGCACGCCAGCGCCCCAGATTCACCGTTCCATCCCTCCCGGAAAGCCGGGCATGCCCAGTCGCCAGTAAACCTCAAAACTACCGCCCCGATAGACACCCTTGCCGCACTCAACTTCTTATTTTTCGCCCAATTATTTCCTATTGCCCCTATCCTATCGCTTACTTCTAATGACCCGCTGGAACGAGGACCGAGATTCCCAGTACTCCATCGCATGCCCCTCTCGTAAAATGGTCTTGTCGATGAACAGGAGACACCAGTCCCTTCTGTGCACCGCTTCCCCCGTCGCGCTCTGCAGGAGCGCCCGGTGACGCGCGGTCGATTCTCGCGTCGCGACTGGCTTCGTCAGGCCGCGCAGGTCGCTGGTGGGTTGCCTTTAGTTGGTTCTTCGGCGCTAATTTCCGAATTCCTGCAGGGTACGCAACCTGCCAAGCAGCGCTCTCAGCCCGCACCCCAGCGTCAGCCTGCTCCACAGCAGCCTTCCGAGCGCCCCCCGCTCTTTGAAAACGACCCCACCAAGTACCGCTTCACTCGTGACGAAGATGAATTCCTCGAAAGTATCGAACGCACCACCTTCCAATTCTTTTGGAACGAGACCAACCCCGTCACCGGCCTGGTTAAAGATCGCAGCCACGCCGACGGCACCGATCAACGTAATGCCGCTAGCATCGCGGCCACTGGCTTCGGCCTCACTGCTCATTGCATCGCCGACCAGCGCGGTTGGGAGCAGCGCATGGAAATTCGCGATCGCGTTCGCAATACCCTGCGTTTCGTGGCTACCCGCGTGCAGCACGAGCACGGCTTTTACGCCCATTTCCTCAACATTCAGAATGGCGAACGTGTCTTCCAGTCAGAAGTTTCCTCCATCGACACCGCCATCTTTCTTTGCGGCGTGCTCACCTGCCGCGCCTATTTTGATGACGCCGAAATATACGAGCTCGCAACCACGATTTTTGAGCGTGTCGATTGGATGTGGATGCTGCAGGGCCACAAGACTCTAGCCATGGGCTGGACCCCTGAGCACGGCTTCATTAAGACCCGTTGGGACAATTACAGTGAGCACATGATGATTTATCTTTTGGGTCTGGGCTCCGCGACCCACACTCTGCCCCCCGCCACTTGGTCTGCGTGGTCCCGGCCCATTTTCGAATTCAATGGCATTCGCTATATCAGCGCCAAAGCGCCTATTTTCATCCATCAGTATTCTCACGCCTGGTTTCATTTCCGCGGCCGCCGCGACCACTTTGCCGACTATTTCACCAATTCCGTAATCGCCACGAAAGTCCACAAATTGTGGTGTCTCGAATTGGCCCAGCAATTCCCGGACTACAGCGAAGACTTGTGGGGTATCACCGCGTCCGACTCCGTTCGCGGATATACCGCCTGGGGCGGCCCTCCGGAAATGGGTCGCATCGATGGCTCGGTAGTTTCGTGCGCCACCGCCGGCTCCTTGCCATTCTTGCCACAGGAGTGTCTGCGCGTTTTACGCTATATGCGGGAAAACTACGCCCAAAAAGCCTGGCGCACTTACGGCTTCGTGGACGCTTTCAATCCGCTCACCAACTGGTACAGCGCCGACGTGCTGGGCATCGACTTGGGCATCACCATTCTTATGGCCGAAAATGCCCGCACCGGCTTCGTCTGGGAACAGTTCATGAAAAACGATGAAGCCATTCGCGGAATGACCCGCGCCGGCTTCCACGAATTAGTCACACCTCAACCGCTTAATTCATGATCGGGTTTCGCTGAGGTTTCGCGCGGTTTAGTCGTTAGTCCGCAACTTCAATCAGAGCCAGCGAATGCGGCTGCAGCGTCAATTTCAGTTCCCCATTTTTGAGGACTTGCTCCTCAGCGGACGGCATCGCCGCCGCTTTTCGCAATGTCTCGATTTGTGGCCGGGAAGGGAATCGCGGGCTGCCCATTTTTTCATATGACGGCAGCGGCGACCCGTGCTCTTTATCGACAATCGTGACTCGCACCGTCTTACCTTTGACTCCCGAAAAATGCAGCGTGAATGTCTTTGGCGATCCGGCTTCCTCCGGCAGGAATAAATTCCAAACCGCCACCGCCAGCGCTCCATCTTTCCGTCGCGTCACCAGCACGCTATCGGATTTCACATCCAGCCGCGTATCGCCCAAGCGGTGCAACAGAGCGAAATCATTGAACGCCGCCTTGGGTATGCTTTCTTCAGCGAGCAATCCAAACCCTCCATAGAAAGGAGTCTTCACCACCCCTTGCTCCTCAAACACGTCTGAAAAGTCCCAGTAACTCATCATCGTCGTCAAACCGTCGCACTCCCGGATGGTATTCGCAAGATATGGCCCCATGTACGCCGAATCCGTTACCGCCGGGTTGTTGTCATAAGCCGCGTTGTACTCTGACCAGATCAGCGGCATGTTTGGATAAGCCGAAGCCGCGATCTGCTCATGAACCTTCTTCACCGCGCGGCAAACCATTTCGTTGCGCGGAATTTTTTCTTCCGTCCCAAACACATCCTTGGCGGTGTCATTCCCATAAACGTGCGTCGACACGAAATCCACCGGCACATTTTTCTCTTTGCAGTGCGCCAGGAACCGGTCTGCCCACGCCGCCTGGGCCGTGGCAGGCCCTCCCACACGCAATCTGGAACTGACGCGCTTTACCGCTCGCGCCGCATGATCGTACAAATCAAAATACGTAGTATCTTTCGGATTCCCCACCCAGAAATCAAGATTCGGCTCATTCCATACTTCGAAATACCATTGCGCTACTTCATCCTCGCCATACCGTTCCACCAGATGCCGCGTAAAAGTCTCAACCAGCTGCTCCCATTTGTCCCAATCTTTAGGTGGCGCCACGTTTTGCTTGTACCAGAACGCATGCTTGGCATTCGGATCGGAGGTCAGCTTCTCCGGCATGAAACTCAGCTCAATGAACGGCCGCACTCTATTTTCCAGCAATCCGTCATAAATCTGGTCCACATACGAAAAGTTGTAAAACGGCTTTCCATCTTTATCTTCGTCATACAGCCCGATCTCATCGTGAAAAATGGCATGAAAGCGAATATATTCGAAATCCGTGATTCGCTTGGTTTCCCGCAAATCGTGCCGGTAACTTTCGCGCAGCGACAGCACCGCGCGTCCGGACCCAAACATTTGTTCCCAGAAGTGCGGAAGCGGATGCGCGGGCGCCGCCGCGTCGATTTCCACCGTCAGCGGGGTGGCCTGTGCGTGAATGCCGGAGCCTGCGCATAACGCCAATATCGTCAGGCAAAAACCTTCCGCAAGTTGCCGCGCACACAACCGAAATTTCCTACGATAAGAATTCATCTGCTCTCCTGATTGGTTCGCAAAAAAGGTACCGGTGAGGGCCGCGAGCGATTTCCACCTTTTCCAAACCCATGGCTGATCATGCTTAGAATATCGATTTTATAGCACAATTCTCAGGTATTTGCCCGCATCCTTCAATCGTCGTGGCGCACCCCTTAATACCAACCGATAACCTTTGGGACTACGCCTCGCAGTTGATGCGTTCGGAACATCCGTCGCCGCCCCAATTGCTTGCTGCCTCCCGCGGCCTTATGCTGTTCACGAGCTCGTAAATCGAATCCGCAATCGCGCCGCTGCACGGCCCAGCCGCTTGATTAGCGCTGACTAAACTAACCACATGCCTAAACCCAGATTCTTGGTCTCACTCACGACCAGCGATAACGATTATCAGATCGAGCAGGCGCAGTCTGCCGAACAGGCGGCCAACAAGCTCGGCGCAGAAGTCCAGATTCTTTACGCTGATAACGATGCCATCACTCAAAGCACGCAAGTCCTGAAAGCCATCCAATCCCCGGAAGCCACGCGCCCAAACGGCATCATCTTTGAACCAGTTGGTGGCACCGCTTTGCCACAGGTCGCCCAGGCCGCCGTGAGCGCTGGAATCGGCTGGGCAGTCTTGAATCGGGATGCCTCCTACATCGCTAATCTTCGCAAGTCAGCCACGGCACCGATCTTCGGTCTCACCTCCGACCACATCGAAATCGGGCGAATCCAGGGCCGCCAGTTCAAGGCTTTACTGCCTCACGGCGGCTCCATCCTTTATATACAGGGTCCCTCAGAAAATTCCGCCGCCAAAGAACGCACCCTCGGTATGCGCGAGACCAAGCCCGCAAATATTCAGATCACTCTCTTAAAAGCTCAATGGACCGAAGAAAGCTCCACCCGCTCCGTTCGCTCTTGGCTCAAACTTGGCACTTCTCAGCGCGCCCCCATCGACTTGGTCGCAGCGCAAGATGATTCCATGGCCATGGGCGCTCGCAAGGCCTTTGAAGAATTAACCAATGAGCTGGACAAGGAGCGCTGGCTCAGTTTGCCTTTCACCGGCTGTGACGGCCTGCCCAAAACCGGACAATCCTGGGTCCGCAGCGGCATTCTGGCCGCCACTGTGTTTGTTCCCCCCAACGCGGGCCAAGCCATCGAAATGCTCTTCCACGCCCGCGAATCAAAAAAGCAAATCCCCGAACGCGTACTCACCGTCCCCGTTTCCATCCCTGCCCTCAACGAACTAAAGCCCCACTCCCCAAGCTAGGACTTCAAAACCTGACACTGTCAGTTCCATTACCTCGTCGTCGCGAATTCGTTGACGGCCGCTAGCCCACGATATAAACTCCCGCCAACTTACACGCCATGGACCATAAATGAGCGATTGGGAGTACATCCAGACGGATCCCGCGGAACAGTTAATGCAGGTGTATCACTTTTCGATTATTAAACAGCAACGCGGCGGTGGTGTGCCCTTCAATATCACCATCAAGGAATTTGCCGTACCGCCTCCCGGGCAACGTCTGCGTTTTTATGCGGAGGCCGACAAGGCCGTGAATCAGAAATCCGCTTCGTTCGTACCGTGCGGCTGGGGGACTTCTATTTTTTCCGCACTCGGAGATTGCGTGCGTCTAATCCGCCAGTTTCCCTATGAAGGCGAAGAGAGCATCGCCTCGTGATCCTGCAAATTAACAAACGAACTCTCCAACCAGGCATGATCGCCCTAGAAATCAAAGGTAGCCTTCACTCCGGGCCAGAATGCGCCAAGCTCAGCCAGGAAATTGACAAACTGATTGAAGCCCGAGAAACCCGCGTGATTTTTGACATGTCCGGTGTGACCCATGCTGACAGCTCAGCGATTGGAGTCATCGTGAAATGCTTTACAAAGCTGAAGTCTGCGAACGGCGCTCTTCGCATTGCGTGCGCACAACCGATGGTTGACTATAGCCTCAAACTAACCAAGGTCGACCGCGTCATCGAAATATTTCCTTCCGTGGAACAGGCCGCCAAGGGATTTTCGGTGTCGGACGCCAACGCCCATCACCAAGCCTGACTTCAGTACTCTTCGCGCCGCTCGTGTTGACGATTAACGCGTGCGAACAATTTTTCGTCCGGCCTGAGACTTTCCTCGCAGCAGCAGCAGCGTACGAATTTATGGGACACCAGCGGAAACCTGGGAGCGCTATGAGAATTGTGCGTGCAGTCTTGATTGCTTGGCTTGTTGTAATTTTCGCGCCGCATGCGTTTGGTCAAGCGAAGCCCGTGGTGCACCCTGTAAAGGCGGTGCGTTTCGGGAAGTTGTGGGATGGCCACGGAAAAGTGTGGACTGGCGCGATCGTGATTGTGGAAGGCGAAAAGATTCGTGCCGTGACCACCGACGCGTCCGCGATCCCTCAGGGCGCGGAGGTGATCGACCTCTCGAACTACACTGGCCTGCCAGGTCTGATCGACGTGCACACGCACATGACCATGTATACCGACGAAAAACCTGGTGAGCCGATGTTGAAGCAGCTCACCGCGAATCCGCCGGCCGTAGAGGTCTTTCTCGCGCGCAAGGGTGCCATACGCACGCTAGAGGCGGGGGTAACCACGGTGCGCGACCTGGGAGCAGACCAGTACATGGATATCGCCATGCGCGATCTCATTAATCATGGCGAGATGTTTGGGCCGCGGATGTTTGTGGTCGGCTATGGCTTGTACATCACGAATACGCCCTACAAGCCCGGGCTGAATCTCCCCGCGGGCGGAATTGCGGATGGCGTGCCGGAAGTATTGAGAGTGGTCCGCCAGCAGATCGCGGCCGGCGCGGACTGGATCAAGATGTACGCATCGACGGGCACGGATGACGACGTGACCGGGTTCCAGACCTACAACTATGAGGAGATAAAGGCGGCGGTGGACACCGCGCATCAATTCGGCAAGAAAATCGCCATTCATTCCTACGGGCCAGCCGGAGCGCGCGACGCGGTGCGAGCGGGCACGGACTCGCTGGAACACGCCACGGACATGGACGATGCCACCATTCAGGAAATGGTGAAACGCGGTACCTATTATGTCCCCACCATCGACCACAATCGCTACTACCTCGACAACGGAGACAAGATTGGCTATGCGTCCGGCTACAAAGAGCGCTTGCAAGCCTTCATCCCGCGCAATTTGGAAACCACCAGGCGCGCCTTCAAAGCTGGAGTAAAAATCGCTATGGGCTCCGACGCCATCTACACAATGTTCGGCGAAAATACCCGCGAACTAGGATGGTTCGTGAAAGCGGGCATGACCCCAGAGCAAGCATTACAAACCGCCACAAGAAATGCTGCAGCGCTGCTTGGAAAAGAAAACGAATTGGGCGCGGTAGCGCCCGGATACCTGGCGGATTTGGTAGCCGTCGACGGCGACCCCCTTGCCGACATCAACGTCGTGCTCCATAACGTGAAGTGGGTGATGAAGAGTGGCGACGTCGTTGTGAACAAAACGCAGAGCGCGCCTGCACGGTGAATTGCTCTGCCCTAAAGTGAAGTGAACGCGTCCTAGTATCTCCGTGAATCGTGACAGAGGAGGCCGTCTCCGACGAGAAGCACTACTTTCAAAGCGGGCCCTGAGCCAATTTCCAATACTCACTGCTGCTGGGGTTTTTCACTCGCTGACACTGAGCCATTCAGCTGCTCCAATTTTGCCAACCGCTCCCGTATCTGATCCGCATCCTTCGCATAAGGAGCTTGCTCCACGTAAATTTGTAGCTGTGCGATCGCCATACCGTAGTTCTTTTTTCGCGCATAAATTTCAGCCAACAAGAGATGCAGTTGCGGAAAACGAGTGGGCAGGTCTACTTGTTCTGCCTTGCGCCCGCTCTTTTCGGCGTCTTCGAACTTATTGAGCTTGTAATTTGCCACCGCATTATAGAAATAGGCATCGTTGTAATTGGACGCATCCAGATCCCAGACGTAGCCAGCAACGTGATTCAACGGATCGAGATCCAGGATGTGACCAGTAAAATTAAGCACCGCGGTCCAGTTTTCGGTCTCATAGGCCATTAACGCGAGCGACAGATAAGGCGGCAAGAACTTCGTATCGATAGTCGTGGCTCGCGTAAACGCCGTGCGCGCTGCTTCCTTCTCATGTTCCTTCTGTAAAACGGTCCCCAACTGATACCAGGCGTTCGCGTACTTGGGATAGATCTCTACCGCCTTTCCAAAATATCGGTGCGCATTGGCGAGTTCACCCTTCTTCTCCGCCACCAGGCCCTTCTCATAAGCCTTTCTCGCATCTTTTGGTGCCATGTAGGGCGACGCGCTTAACGTCAGGCCTTCGACCTTCTTACGTCTTTGAACCACGATAGCCCCAACGTCAACGTTGCTCAGAGAACCAGCGAGATCCACAAGGTTGATGACGCTGGAGCTAAAACCAGAAACCGAAGCCCGTAGCTCACAATTCGCCAATTCCTGCCGTGGAATTCCCATCTCCGAATTCTGGTTATCCACCGCACCTCGCGAAACTGGGTTGGCGGTGGCGTCAAGGAAAGAATCATTTTTCGATCCCAGTTGCATGCTGAACTCGCCGTTGATAGCTACATGGACCTGTTGACGCACTCCCCCGTTGCAAATTCGCTCAACCAATGCATCGTTTGGAACGGCTGTGGCGTCGGAGGTTGTCACGCGTCCCAGGAGAAACATCACCCGGTCTTGGGTCGATTGAACCGGCTGCGAATTAGCTGTAGCGGGATTCGGAGACCGGCTTGGAGGGGCGGAAGGTGGAGGTGCGGGACCAGGCTTCTGTCCCAATGCGACCGGCACGAGAAATCCCGCAGCGAGCGCCAACTCGACGAAAACGCGCGTGCCGTGGTTGACAGACCTATTCACAGGAAGGAAACGTCCGAGCAACAAAAGTCTATGGCCCGGGTCAGCTCAAGTCAAGGCTCTCAAAAATATCGCTCGCCATGTGGGGCAAAGTTTCATTCAAGGCGGCCCGGTTTAGACCGAACATCACCTTGCTACCTGGCAAGTTTTTGTCACGATTTCATTGCTCCTCTGCGTCTTCCAAAGGGTATAATTTCGCGGTTCCCATCCATTGCATTAAACTTTTGATTCGGAGACCACCGAATATGAAAAGTTCTCGCGTCGCTTCCGGCATGGATCGTCGGCATTTCCTCGCTGCCACTGGCGGAGGCCTTCTCGCTGCCGCAGTGCCCCCGGCCGGAGACGCTGCAAGCTTCGTTGCCGGAAACACTGCCGAACCTGCCTCCAGAAGTGCCGCTCAAGCAGCGGCCCCTCCGAAATCATCCGTGCGCAAGATTCCCATCGGCGTCTTTGACCCGGTCTACAAAGACCTCTCCATGGACGCCATGCTCGACAAAGTGAGCGCCCTCGGCCTCGAAGCCATGGAAATCGGCACCGGCGGTTATCCCGAAGCACATCACTGTCCCGTCGATGAACTCTTGGCCGACGCTTCTAAAGCCAAAGCCTGGCAGAAAAAATTCGAGGATCGCGGCATTCACGTCGCCACTCTCAGTTGTCATGGCAATCCCATCCACCCGGATCCCGAGCACGCCAAAAAAGACGCGGAAACTTTTCGCAAAACTGTTCTGCTCGCCGAACGCCTCGGCGTCAAAGTTATCGTAGGCTTCTCCGGTTGCCCCGGCGGTTCCGCAGCAGACACGCAGCCCAACTGGGTTACTTATCGCTGGCCGCCCGAATACGCCGCAATGCAGGATTGGCAATGGAAAGAAAGGGTCGTCCCCTACTGGAAGGAAGCCGCAAAATTTGCCCGCGAACACGGCATCCACAGACTCGCCTTTGAAATGCATCCGAATTTCGTGGTCTATAATCCGCGCACCCTTCTGAAACTCCGTGAAGCCGTCGGCGAAGAAATCGGCGCTAACTGCGATCTCAGCCATCTCTTCTGGCAAGGATGCGATCCCGTCGAAGTCATCCACTTTCTCGGCAAGCAGGGCGCCATCTATCACGCGCACATGAAAGACACCGCCTTCTATCCCGACAACGTAAACAAATATGGCGTCCTTAATTTCGCATTCGAAACCGCGGATTTGCCGCTGGCCTCGGAGACTTTTCGCGCCGTTGGCTACGGCCACGGCGCCGAGCTCTGGAAATCCATCATCAAGGCTTACATGGACGTTGGCTACCAGGGCATCCTCAGTATCGAAAATGAAGACCCCATCCTTACCGGCGAAGTCGGCGTCGAAAGAGCCGCTTACGTTTTGAAAAA
>DATHGV010000055.1:0-3659 GCA_035490135.1 Candidatus Methylomirabilota bacterium | reverse complement strand
GGCCAGCGCGAAACGGCCAACGCCTACTTGGTGAACGGCGGAGACGTCAGCGAGGGACGTAACCTCGGGACAGGCATGGTTCCCAACCTGGATTCGATCGAGGAATTCCGTCTAATCACCAACAGCTTTGACGCTGAATACGGAAAATTCAGCGGCGCGGTGGTTAATGCCATCACCAAATCGGGCACCAATAGCTTTCACGGGGATGCTTTCGAGTTCCTGCGCAACGACAAGCTGGATGCCAAGAATTACTTTGCGCCTTCCAAGTCAGAATTGCGGCGCAATCAGTTTGGCTATGCGGCGGGCGGGCCCTTCTGGAAAAATAAGCTTTTCTGGTTCTCGGACTATCAAGGCACCAGGCAGGTGCAAGGTGCGGAAACCGGCCTTGTTACCGTACCGACGGCAGACCAGCGTCTAGGCAACTTTGACCCAGCGCTCTTGACCGGTACGATCGATGGCCCTTACTGGGCGCAAGTGCTTTCGCAACGTTTGGGCTACACGGTGACGCAAGGCGAAACGTACAGCTTCCCTGGATGCGGCAGCACGGATCCAGTAGCAGGGTGCGTTTTTCCTGGTGGCGTAATCCCACAATCGGCTTGGTCAGTGCCGTCCAGCAAACTCCTCCCGTTTATTCCCGCTCCGACTCTTCCGGGAGATCAACAGAACTATTCGAATAACAGCGGGAGAAACATTCCCAACGACGACAAAATCGGCGAACGCGTCGATTTCAACAACCAAAAGACCGGAAACTGGTCGTGGTATTACCATTTTGATCGTTCGAACGTGGGGAGTGATCTCGACCCCAACACCGGCTTCGCCAATGTGCCCGGCTTTCCCACGGTCTCGCCATCGCGGGCGCAGCAGTTTGTGATGAGCAACGCCAAGACTGTGGGACCGACGGCTGTCAACGAGGCGCGGATAAGCTTCTTCCGCAATGCGATGCACTTAAACAATCCAGCGGGAAGTTTCGCGAACCTGTCGGACCTGGGTTTTGTGACTGGTGAGGGCACCCTGGGCATTGTCCCACTGGCGGGATACAAACAATATGTGCCGCAGACCAGCTTCAGCAATATCGGCTTGAACATTGGCGTGCCGACGCTGAACACCTTTCAGCCCAACACTACCTATATGGTGAGCGATGTGTTTTCGAAGACCCAGGGGAAGCATACCTGGAAGGTTGGAGGAGAATTTCGCTACCTGCAGGTGAATGAGCGTAACTTTGCCAATCCAAACGGGGGATTCACATTCGATGGCACGGTGACGGGAGCCGATTTTGCGGACTTCCTCCTCGGCGCTACCTCAACTACCAACGCGCCTTACACCCAGGCCGCCGAGCAGTTTCTTGATTCGCGTACCCGCTATGGCGGCGCCTTCGCCCAGGACTCCTGGAAGTTGCGATCAAATCTCACCCTGAATCTGGGATTGCGCTGGGAAGTAAGCATGCCGTGGTACGACACCCAAGGGAAGATTCAGACCTTCAACCCCGGACAAACCTCTACGCTGTTTCCGCTTGCTCCCGCGGGCCTGGTATTCCCGGGCGACCCAGGTATTCCGAAGACGCTCGCTCCAACGAAATACAACAACTTCGGCCCGCGACTGGGTTTGGCGTATTCACCGGGATTTTCGGACGGAGTCTTGGGCAAGATATTTGGGGGCCCGGGCAAGTCCAGTATCCGCGTCGCCTATGGGCTCTATTACACCTCCGTCGAGGACCTGAACCTCTTTTACGAAGTGGCGGACGCGCCGTTCGGCCTGTATTGGACTTCGCCTGTGTCGGTTATGTTTGACGAACCCTTCCGGATTCGAGCCACCGGGCAGTCCCTGGGACAGCGTTTTCCGTTCACCGCGCCGGTTCCGGGCTCGCCAGCGAACAAGACACTGGACTTTTCAGTTTACGAGCCGTTCAACTTTTTCCCGGGCTACGACATTCACAACAAACTGCCGTACGCGGAACACTTCAATCTCTCGATTCAGCGAGAGCTAGGCAAATCAACCGTGCTCACACTGGCCTACGTTGGGACTGAGGGGCACCGCTTGATTACGCAACGGGACGCGAACCCCGGCTCCGCGGCTATCTGCCAGCAACTTACGGCGCAAGGCGCTATAGACGTGACTGCGGGAGGAACCCTTGGCTGCGGACCTGGTAATGAGAACGACGTTTTCCAGCTTCCGACGGCTACCGTTCCGTGTGATACACCTACTCTGACGCCTCTGCCGGGATGCGTTTACAGCACCCGGCAGCAGATTTTAAATCCAAATTTCTGTCCCGGCGGTACGCAGGTGTGCTACGGCTCGTCCAACACCAACACGCTTACAAGCGCCAATTCGATCTACAACTCCGCGCAAATCTCGGTGGAGCGCAAGGCCAGCGATTTTACATTCCTGGCCGCGTACACCTTTGCCAAAGGCCTGGACAATTCTTCGGCTTTCAATGACCTGGTGAATTTCGCAGATCCCAAGATTAGCCGGGGGCTGTCTTCCAGCGATATCCGGCATAATTTTGTAGTCAGCTATGTTTGGGCCATCCCCTTCGACCGGGCTTTTCAAAATGCGCCTAAGCGGCTGACGCAAGGCTGGCAGTTACAGGGGATCACACGATTCTCGACCGGCTTCCCCGTGCAACTGAACCAGGGCGATGGTGATGCTTCGCTCTCGGGCAGTTCGAACACGGATAGGCCAAATCAAGTGGGCCCGGTGAAGATTGTGGATCCGCGCAAAGCTTATCCCGCGTGTCCGAATGCTGTGGACCCCACGCTATCCGGAACGGGATGCTACTTCCTTCCCGACGCGTTTGCCGTGAACACCGATCTGGGCACTTTTGGCACCGCCAACTGGCGCTTCTTCCACGGGCCCGGATTCAACAACACCGATTTGGGATTCTTGAAGCGGACCCAAATTAAAGAGAATTTTGCCTTTGACCTCCGTGTTGAATTTTTCAATATATTCAACCACGCGCAATTTATTAATCCTGGCGGGAACATCACTAGTTCGAACTTCGGATTCGTAACCAACGCGCGCGATCCGCGTATCGGGCAGGTCAGCGCGAAGTTCTACTGGTGATGAAATGTGCGCGTGAGGGGCGATCCGGGGTCTACCAGCGAAAGCGCGGTGAGTTGTTCGCGTAAAACCGGAGCGGCTTGCTCGACTCGCCCTTGGTCGCGGCCACATGATAAAACTTTCTGATGGCCGACGTGGTGTCAAGGTTTGTACTTCGATCTCGCAGGGCACTCCTGTGTCTGCTGGCCCTTGGGTTGCTATTTTCAACGCCAGCATTTGCGCAGACTGCTGAAAGTTATCGACGGCAAGCCATTGAACTCTCCCGGCAAAAATCTTGGGATGAAGCGATTGTTTTTTATCGCAAAGCACTGGAGTTGGCACCCGACGACCCCGAAACCCACTACAACCTAGCCCTAACGCTGAAGTACAAAGGCGACGCAAAGCCCGCGATAGACGAGTTTGAGAACGCGCTGCGGCTCAAGCCCAACTGGTCGGATGCGCGCTACGGGTTGGGCGCAACGTATTACGATCTGCATGATCAGCAAGCCGCACTAAAGGAACTGCACACCGCCGTAAAACTTAATCCTGCAAATGCAGCGGCACATCGCCTATCGGCGCGCATTTATGCAGAGCAAAGCGATTTTTTGGCGGGCGAGGCGGAG
>DATHGV010000054.1:0-2003 GCA_035490135.1 Candidatus Methylomirabilota bacterium | reverse complement strand
ACGCGGCAAAAATAGCATCCACACCAGAACCCACTCGAGCGCAAGCGTGGCAAATGCGGTTGAAGCATGAAACCAGTGCGGCAAATGCTGGAAGTACCAGCCGATCCATGTAGGTAGCGGACCGTTCTGGTAATATTCGTCCATCGCGGTAAAGTGCCGCCACTGCGGATCTCCACTCGTGATCTTCGCCACGCCGGACTCGAAGTAGATGCGAAACCATTCCCATTGCAGCAGGAACAGACTCGCCCACGGCGGCGGTGACCCCTGCCCAAAACCAGGACGCATCCCGGGCGGAGCAAAGAAAAGAGCGATAAAGCCCGCTTCCAGCAGCATGCCGTCCGATTGATAACCTGAAAAATCCTGCGCTGCGCTCACAAAAGACAGAAAACAGACAAAACAAATCGCCAGCATTCCCCGCGGCCATAGATTCAGCACCAACAACAAGGAAGCGCCCATGCCCGCCCAGCACAACGCCATTAACATATGCGGGCCGCTCGAAAACCACAGCATCGTGGGCGCAAACCATATCCCCCGTACGTGTCCAAAGGTATGTATCACTGCTTGCAGATAATCATTCGCGGGAAGAATTCCATTTGGCCCGATGAGCCCACGGATTTGAAACGCGAGGGAGAAGAACGCAGAAAAATAAATGCAGCCTAACGCCCGCAAGAAAAGCCATCGCGGAATCAGGCGGTCAGCGGCGCCATGCTCCGCGTCGAATAACCATCGAGTTGCGGAGGAGAGCCATTCCATGATCATCGGCAATTATATGACACGAACCGGGTAGGGGCCTGAAAGGCATCGCCAGAATCGTTAGAGCGCGCCCTTTTACCTCACTGCTTATTGGGAGCTTCGATCTGGGATTTGGTGATTCTGCCGGAGACTTGCGCAGGGCTCGGGAGGTCCGAGCGATCCCATCCTCCGCCGAGTGCCTGAATCAATTGTACCGAAGCAGTCATTGCCTGGGTACGAAGCGAAGCCAGGTTTTGTTGGTTGGAGAGTAGGGTGGTTTGCGCTACCAGGACATTCAAATATGTGTCGACGCCGGTATAGTAGCGCGCATTCGCCAACTCCAGAAAGCGTTCCGCGGATTTCACGGCTTCTTGTTGCAGCTCGATTTGCTTGGACAAAATCCGCACCGACGCCAGAAAGTCTTCGACCTGTTGAAACGCGGTGAGCACCGTTTGCCGGTAGCCGGCCACATTCGCGTTGTAAGTGGCTTCAAACTGCAGCACCGTGGCCCGCCGCAGTCCAGCATCAAAAATAGTTTCCGACACCGAAGAGCCTACGGACCAGAAGCGGCTCGAATAAGAAAGAAGATTTGTTATCGTAGAACTCTCAAAGCCTCCGCTCGCGCTGAGCGTCAAATTCGGATAATAGGCCGCCACCGCAACTCCGATCTGCGCATTAGCCGCAGCCATGCTGCGCTCGGAGGCCGCGATGTCCGGTCTGCGCTCTAAAAGTTGCGACGGCACGCCGATGGGAATCGCTGGAGGCGCCTGGTCCAGAGGCTTAACGGGCAGAGAAAAGCTGGAGGCCGGGGCTCCAATCAACAACGCGATGGCGTGTTCAAACTGCGCGCGCGCTATACCTAGATTTTCGCCCGCGGATTCGGCGCTTTGTAACGCATTCTCCGCCTGGACCAGCGAAATTTCATTATCAATTCCGGTTTCAAATCGCGCGCGAGTCAGCTCCACTGATTTCTTATCCGCTTCAATAGTTTCATCGAATATCTTTTGTAAGGCGTCTTGGCCGCGCAGTTCGAACAAAAAAATCGCCAGGCTGGCTTGCTCAATCAGTCGCTCGTTTTCCAGGTCTGCGGCGCTCAATTGCGCATTGTATTGAGCGGCGTGAATCTGGCTGCGAATCCTGCCCCACAGATCAGGGGCCCAGGAAACGTCGCCGGGAAGCGTAAAAAGAGACGATTGCCGGCCCGCCGCGGTTGCGACCGCGCCACCTCCCGTTCCAGTGGTCGGCGTGGAATTTCCTAGATTGCCAGAGGA
>DATHGV010000053.1:0-7082 GCA_035490135.1 Candidatus Methylomirabilota bacterium | reverse complement strand
CTACCTAGAACCCCGTTTTCTGGGGAGCTTCCGAGTTGACCATCCGGGAGTTGATCGGTTCGATCAACACACGCGAGTTTCTCGGTACTAATGAAATGCATGCAATCCTGCGGCGCTTTCGCAAGGCGTAACTTGCGATCCCCTTTTACAAGTGATGTCAGGCCACCCATTAGAGTAAGCACGAGTTCTGTGCCAGGAAGGCATTGAGGACCACGAAATGATCCTTACTCCCAAGCCAAATCCGCGGAAGGGCGAATCCTTTGTGTCTCACAACAGCGACTTGCGGCGCTCGGGGCTACACGCTCAGCAGGTCCTGGAAGCGCATTAGCGGCCTTTTATTTCACGGTCAGATCGAGAGACATGCCGCGCGTCTTGTGGCCATGGACGGGGCAATACACTTTGTAAGTGCCAGGCTTCAGGTCCACCTGCAAAGAACTACTTCCGCCCTTCTTCAAGCGTGGTTTGAGTGCTTTCTCGATCCCGTTCCCCTCGATCTCAAAGCCGTGGGTTTCCTCGCCCGCGTTCGTCACCTTGAAAGTCGTCACACCGGCGCCTACCGAGGCGGGCATCTCGATCTTGTATTCCGTAAGCTTCACTTCCACTGAGCCTTTCGCGGTATCGGGCACGGTCGCTGCCGTTTTCGTGTCTCCTGGCTCTTGCGAGCTTACGGTAGATCCGTAACCGGCTTTCGTGTCGGCCGAACCCAGATTCTTGCCCTGTCCAAATGCGCTACTGAACGCCAGCAGCAACCCGAGACTCACCATTCCCGCTGCGTAGGTCATTATCTTTTTCATCTTTGGTCTCCTTTTGTTTGGTATTTCCAAGGTATTTTTAAGATTTGTTCTAGTAACTGATGGTAGCCACTTTTCTCTGATATTCGGGTGAAACACCTTCTTTCAAGAGAAAGTCAGCCACATCCGCCCGTGAGATGTTGCTAAAAGGATGGATATATATATTTTCTCCGCTGCGGCACTCTCCGGTTTTTGGTCCGTTAGTCAGGCGGGCCGGCCTGACAATGGTCCAATTAAGTCCGCTTTCCTTAATAAGTTTTTCCTGCACCGGAAGGTCGGCAAAAAGATTTCTGAACAGCGTCCTAAGCAGCAACTTTTCCGGCCAGAATATTTTGACGTTTACTCCAAACGAGCTTACAAACAATAGACGTTCAACCCCGCCTTGTTGCATGGCGCTAATAATGTTGGGCAGATTTTGAGAAATAACGTTGCTTGGTTTAAATAAAGCCTTCCGCGTGGTATTTCCCAAAACACTGATAACCGTATTAACTCCATTTAGAGCATGGGTGATGGCGTTGTGGTCCGAAAGACCGCCTTCAACAATCGTTAAATTAGGGTGTTTGGTTGTAAGCATGCCTGGGTTACGGACAAAAGCAGTCACTTGGCTCCCTCGCTCCAAAAAGTCGGAAACCAGATGCCTCCCCGTCCCACCCGTGGCGCCAAAAATGAGGATGCGCATAAAATTGTCTTGTGCGAATCCCTAATTGCCAGAAGTCTTCAAGTAAGCAATCAGATCGCGCCGTTGCTCTGCCTTGGCAACATGGAAGTACATATTATTCATCGGCACCACTGAATCCGGGTTTGCCAGCCACTTGTCCAGTGACTGCTCATCCCATTTCACCGCCGCCTTCTTCAGCTCGAAAGAGTAGATGAATCCAGGCGCCGTACCACTCGCCCGGCCAAACACACCGCCCAACTTGGGCCCCTCTCGGTGCTGCTCCAGCGTGTGACAGCCCGCGCAGCGGGATGCGAAGACCTGTTTGCCGTGTCCCGCATTCCCAGCACCCGCATCTGCCTGAGTCTTTTCCGACTCGACGAGCTTGCTAGTTACATCTCCGTGCGCCCAGTCCCTCAAGACCTTTATATCCTCATGCGTTAAGGTCACATCAGCATGGGCCACCCGGTACTGCAGTGGAGGCATGACGTGCGCCCGGGCTACGCCACCGATTTCCGCGCGCAGCAGGAGGATCTCTTCATCCGGTAGAGATTCCCACTGCGACAGATTCATCTGTTCCTGAGCTTCGGTGATGTCTTTCTCCATCAACCATGACACCGGCGCGAAACGCCCATACCATGGCCAACGCGTTTGCGTGGAATGGCAATCTCCGCATTTTTGCCGCAGCACGGACCTCACTTCCACTGGCATCAAAGCATGTTCCAGCAGCAGCGTGGACGGAGCGTCCGTCGCCACCGTGGTCGTCGCCCGGGGATTACCGAACGGATGCCAAAGGGCAAGAACAGGCGAGAGCACCACCAATACTGCGAAGCCGACCAGGACAACCTTGAGGCGCCTCACGCTTTCACCTCCAGTGAGGAGTCAACGATGGCGAGAGGACTATTCTGTGTCACGTAGTTCACGGTGGTCACTCCTAACACACTCTCCAGTTGTCCAGCCGGCATCACCTTCGGCCCGGCATGCGGGGTCGAACCCGGCGCCGGTTGTGGGAACGCCGTGGACATCGCCGTATGGAAACTCACATTGCCCTCCACTTTCTGCACGATCTGGTGGATGTGCCCGTTCAAGACCGTGACTGAACCAAATCGCTTCAACAACGAGAGCGCCTGCGCCCCATCGTCCGTCCCCCAGCCCCACTGCGGATAGATCATCCAGAGAGGAATGTGCGCGAAAAGAACAATCGGTGTCGAAGAGGAAAGTCCAGAAACATCGTTCTTCATCCACTCCAGTTGTTGCGGTCCAAGATCTCCCAAGGAATCCAACATCAGGACGTTATTGAGGCCCATGAAGTGGACGCCCTTGTGGTCGAAGCTGTACCAACCGCCGCCCAGCGTTCCTTTGCCGAAATGCTCGCGATACAAAGCGCCGCCGTCGATGGAAGTATCGTGCTCGCCGGGCACATAGAAGACGCGATCCACCTTCGCGCCCTTGATCACCTGTTCCGCAGTGTCAAACTGCGCCGGCTTCGATATGTGGCTCACGTCGCCGGTGTGCAGAATCAAGTCGGCCTGCTGTTTCGACTGCGAGACGTTAATCTTGTCGATGGCGGCCTTCAGTGTCGCAGTCACGTCCATGTTGGCAGGCTTGCTGAATCCGATGTGGCTATCGCTAATCTGGAAAAAACTAAACGAACCTGCGTTCGCCGGACCGGGCGTAGCGGCAAACAGACGGGATGTAGGCACTCCACCGAGGAAAGTCCATAGCAGTCCTGTGCCCGCCCACGCCATGCAGTCCAGAAAGTCGCGACGGTCGATACCGTCGTGCGAAACAACTTTCCTTTCTTCGTTATCGTTTCTATTTCGGTCATGAGCGGCCATAGCTGTTATTCCTTTCTTCGTTAATGCAATCACTCCGCAGAACTAATCCACACTCCCAGCCCATCTGGAAGTCTTCGGCCAAGTCCGCTTGGCGCTTCTCAAGATTCCGATGGCGCCTCATGTCGGGCCAGATGACGCCGTTCTGTAATAAGCCCCTTCTCTCGCCCCCGCATAGCTATCCGGGGGTCAGGGAAGGTAATCCGCTTTAGGACCGGCGCGTAGCATCAACTAAGAACTGGACGGGTTATTTTGTGTATTGCAGTTTTTTCTTTGGGGCGCGGGCTTTGGCTGAAAGTCCTTCGTCCATGGAGATAGCAGTTCCCCGGACTTAAACGGATGTTTTGCCGTTTAGTAAAATCGATTCTCGGCGAAGTCTGCTGCCCCGCATAATTGCAAAGGCCGCGTTACGGCGTCTGTCGCAAATCATACGTTAATAAATTTGTGTGAACTGCGGCACAAATCGGTGACGGATACTCCAGACCTGCTATCGGGGCGTATCTGCGATTACTCGTGTAGGATCATGCTGAGGAGGGAGCTGTGGACTTCTAATCTTCCCTTTAATCTTCCGTTGTATTCAATGAAGCCAAGCTTTCGGAACTTATTCATAAAATTACTGACTTGAGGGCGCGTCGTGCCGAGCATTTGCGCCAGCGTTTCGTGACTTACCTTGGGCACGATACGCTCGGGCTGGCCGTCTTTCCCATAGTGGGCGAGCAGAAGAAGCATACGAGCCAGACGCTTCTCAGTTGAATTAAAAAGCTGGTCAACCAGGTCTGCTTCGAGGCGGATGCTCCGCGAAAGCATATAGGCGATGAAAAATTCAGAAAAATCGTGGCGTTCGTGAAGCGCGGCCACCATAGCCGCCTTTTCAATCCTGAGAAGCGTGCAGTCGGTGATCGCCGAGGCCGTCATCATGCGAAGGGCCTGGCCTGCCATGCAGCCCTCGCCACAGAAATCGCCCTCGTTCAAAATCCCAATGATTGCTGCCTTCCCTTGCTCGGAGATGACTGTGAGCTTCACCCTTCCCTTTTGGACGTAGAAGACAGCGCCAGCAGGTTGTCCCTGCACGAAGATATTGGCTTTCTTACTGAATTCGATGACTTTACTTTTGGATCGAAGAGTCCGGAGGAATCTCTCCACATCGAAAGGCAGTGGTAGCCGTTGCTGTGAGATAGGGCGTTTCGAAAAACGTCCCTGCGTTTTCAAGAAGATCGAACCTCGCTACACAGGAGATTGATATGTGGCTCCTTTTATTCCAGCCGTCTTCGTCTCGGGGTTCTTCTTCGTCGTGTCCTTGCGTTTCATGAGTCGCGACGCAAATCAGGCGCTAGCAGAGTGCCGCCATGTCGGTGATATCCTCCCTCGTGAATTTCGGAGTCATCACAAGCCACCGTCCTGTAAAACGAATCGACGCACTTCGAAGGAGGTTGTAATGATTGCCATCGAGCAAAAACGCCGATCCTTCCTCCTCGGCCTGGGGAGCATCGGCATTAGTCAACTATTGGCGCAAGGCGTGTCCCCTGTTCAGGCCGGGACGCCGCAGGGATATGTGCTCGGACCCACCGAAGGGGAACATCTCGTTCATTTTCGCGACCACGGCAACATCTATATTAAGGTCGGCTCCGCGACAGGCTCCGACGGTCTCGCCTTGGGGACCCAGCAAGTAGTGCTCGGCGCGGCCATTCCGATCCACCGACATCTCCGGATGGACGAAGCCTTCTTCGTCCTCGAAGGCAGCGGAGTTTTGACACTGAACGATGCGCCGCACACTTTTGAGAAGGGCGGAACGATATTCATACCCAGGAACTCCTGGCACGGGTTTTCGAATCCCGATCACGAACTGCTCTTACTCTGGATTATGGCGCCCGCTGGTCTGGACGGCTTTTTCCGTGACACCTGCAATCCGCCCGGCATGCCGCCAAAGCAGCTCACTCGAGAGCAGATCCGTGATGTTGCCCTCAAATATGGCACGGAGTTCAGATAATCACTCCCCCGTATTGCGAACTTGCCTAGTAATGCGATTTCCAAGGGCTGTTGCCGGCAAACTCCCGATAACAGCGATCGCGGAGAAGTGGAATCCGCCGCCAATGCTGGCCGATCAAGTGTGGACGGGCTACGCAGGAGTTGTGTGGCCAAGGGTCTTTGGGGGATTCTCTAGTGAAAAGCTTTCGTCGAACCCGCCGCGTCGCGAAGTTGTGTCTGAGACCCAACACCACCAATCAAGATTGAGAGGACATGTGTGTTAAACAGAACGGGGCAGCAGGGCAACGTGTATCAGGCTCATCAGCAGGGCAAGTGGAATCCACGATCGTCGGCGTACGGCCGCTTTTGGATTGACGTCCCCAGTGGGGAGAGGAAGCGTAGAACGGTTTCGCTCGGCCTGTGTGCGACACAATGGGTAGCGCGCCTGCGATTGCGTGAATACATCGAGCGCGCAGGTGTCCATTCCAAGCACAGGTTTCACCAGATCCCAGTTCCCGGTACTACATTTCGGCAGCAGGCCGAATGGTGGATGGAGTCACTCTCTACCCGTAGACGGAGGCCGCTGAAACCCGCCACCGTCTACGGATGGCAGCATTGCCTCGATCGATGGATTCTCCCGAATCTTGGCAACAAGCTAGTGTCGGAAGTGGGAAACGGTGCCCTGCGCCAATTCGTTGAGATCCTGACAGCAGCGGGGCTCGCACCGAAAACAGTCGTGAACGTGATTACTGTAGCGAAGTTTGTTGTCGCTTCAGCGGTCGACGAGGAAGGCGATCAAATCCATCCCCGAGTTTGGAACTACGAATTCATCCAACTACCCTTGGTCATCAAAGAAAAGCAAAATCGTCCGACGATCACCGAGCGGGAAATATCCGCGCTACTGAAGTCCGTCAAGGGACGCTACGCAACTTTGGTCGCTCTGGTGGCGGGAACAGGACTGCGAATCGGTGAGGCCCTCGCAGTTCGCACTGAGGACTTTGATCCAGATTGCCATGTGCTGCACGTACGGAGAAGCGTATGGCACAGACGTGAGCAAGCACCGAAAACTGCGAACGCGATTCGACTCGTCGATATCCCGGAGGTATTGGCACAAGTTCTACGCGGATATACGGAAGGAATGGATGGCTACCTCTTCACGACGAGAGCAGGACGAGTTCTTGATCCACGCAATTCACTCAAAGCGCTGCACGCAGCGGAGAATCGAGGGGGATTCCACGCCTTCCGGCGCTTTCGTTTTTCGGTACTTCGCAGGGCAGGGGTGCCGGAGCACCTGATTAAACAGTGGCTTGATCCGTGGTCTCCGGTTCCCAAATGCGAGGCACCTGGGGCACCCATTTCAGTGGAAGAACCCACTTCCATGGCACCTAGGCCCCGCCGCCAAAGTCAGAATCCTCCGCTTCAAAAATCTTTCGCCATTCCGGCATGACCTGATCTTCAAATACCACGTTTGAGGTATTCACCGGGGTTGGCCCCGACGACTCGCTTGAACGCCTTACTGAACGCAGCGTCAGACTCGTAACCTACCGACCGAGCAACGTCTATGAGCTTCTTGTCACGCTGTTGTAGTAACTGCATCGCCTTCTGCATCCGCCACTCGGTTACGTATTCCAGCGGTGTTTGTCCGAGTAGCTCTTTAAAGCGCGCTGCGAATGCGGAGCGAGACATGCCCGCCGTTTCGGCCAGGGATTCGACCGTCCAGGGTGTATTCACTCTGTCGTGAATGGCACTCAGGGCAGTGCCCATTTGAGGATCGAAAACAGCACGAAGCCATCCTTTGTTGCGTTCCGGTCCCGACGCGATATGCGCCCGGAGTAC